>CALBTX010000203.1 GCA_937967685.1 uncultured Bacillaceae bacterium
TCCATTTCAGAAAACTTAATTTCATATTCAAAATGAAGTTTTCTATAATAATCTTTTTCGACAAAGTCTGTAGGCTTAACCAATGTCTCCAAAGATTCAAAGTAATGTAAATCCACTTCTTTTAACATGGCATAAACAAATTGTGAGCAAAACATAATGTTCGGTTTAAGTGACACTTTTGTGACAAGGCCAACTAAATTGTAAGCGCTCCCTTCCAAATTAATTGACCTTATTTTCTTTAATAGCTTTTGTTTTTGTTCTCTTGTTGCTGGAATACTATAAACTATTATATTGCTATCTTCTTTCTGATGAAACGATTTTAAATCTTCTACGTTTAATCCCGGCTGTTGTATATGATTTCCACCGTTATAACTAATTATTGTCCTTAAATTTTTATCGAAACTTAGTGAAACATGATTATATTCCTTTTTTGTAAATACCGAAATCAATTCACTTGCTGGACTTCCAGTACTTGATAAAATGATATACACATTATTGTCTTCCTTGATTGAAAGCTCACATTGTTCAAAGAATGTACTGGGGAGACTATTTTGACTGGTGTACTTCAGGTAACGGTGTTTCGGAATATCCGATAAAATCTGTTCTAAGTTTGCTCTATTTATCTTTCCTTTACTTTCTATTGTCGTGTTAATGAAAGATTGACCTTTATCTTGTAATAACTTCAGTGCTTCAAAGGTTACAACATAGCCATTCTCATTTGATGGAAAAAATTTATTTTGTAGCACATAAAGATAATTAATATACAGTAAGGAAAAGGGTAAAAATATTAAAAGCACAGCCATCATCTTTTTGCTGACCTCGAGAGAATCACTATCGTTCAATGGATAAATGACGGTAGCATTATAGGTTAGTTGAATCACAAATATCATAAGATAACCAAGTAATAACAGCCTTTTTGCTCTTTTTGTATTTGATGTTTTCCAAAGATAACTCATTGAGAAGATGAACACGATTGTATATAACCAAACTAAAATGTCAGAATTGCTCCAAACAACAAGGAAAATGATAATAAAAATATATAAGATTAAGAACATAAATGAATACGTTTTTTTTAACTTCATTAAACCGCTGTCTCCTCACTGGTGCTAGACCACCCTTGACATCAACACGACCGTCTCCACATGACGCAAAAAACCTTTGTGTTCATGTTCATTGTAAGCAGGAATGCCCAGCCGGACGGCCAATTGTTTGACCCGCCCGACGATTGGATTTTTGTTCATGCTGGATTAAGCATTCCTGCATATCGATGATATGATGGGAACCCTTTTTTGTACGGGAATATTCTCCATGACCTTCAAGATCCTCACCTTGCTACACTATGAAGCAAACAATTCCTTGATCCGGTCAAACAAAGAGATGAGGTAATCCAATGCTTTGCGAATGAAGTTGCGCGTATCTTCGGAGTCTAAAATGTCATTTAAGTTATCGCGTATGTTTTGCAATTGATCACTCACTTGCCCCCAGTCAATGTTCAACCCTTTTAATCTCTTGAGCAGATGGACAAGGGCATCGACATCTTCATCGGTCAGTTCAATATTTAATTCGGCGGCCACGTCCAAAACGAGCTGTCTGAAATCCTCATCGGTTTCCAATGTGCGGTTATCGAGCTGTTCTTTCAATCGTCTCATCAGCTCCGCCGCTTCAGCCGCACCGATATTTTCCGCCAGTTCGGCCGTGCGCACCATTTCTTCATTCGCCACTTGTTTCTGCTCTTCGGAAATTTCCGTATCGGCCGCCTCTTCGAACGCCTTGGTCAGACCCGTCAGTCCCGCTGTTCCGGACACCTCAAATGGAGCCGTCACGTACACGTCGGCATCTTTCACCCCCGCGGTGGCCAAAGCGTTGGCATACATTTCCTCAGTCACCCAAGTAATATTGTTCGTTTCAACCTTGATGCCCGATCCTTCTTCACTGATGACGATTCTCGTCGAGGAAATCGCTCTGTCCCCAATAATGCTTGCATCAATATAATCCCCCAAATATTGGTGTTCTTCTTCATTGGAGACGTACAGGATTGGCACCTCTTCATCCACGCCCATTTCGTCCAACAACTGGTTCTGCTGTGCTTCGGACAAGTCCTCGCCCAAAGTGACGACCGTTTCACCTGTAATCGCATCGGCGGCCACGAAGGCAGGCCATAGTGAGAACGCCAATAAAACGACCAGCACACTGGCAATCCATTGTTTGTACCTTCTTTGAATCATCCATTGCATCTTCACTTATTCCCCCTTTTTAAACTGTTTCATGCGGAATCAGCATGGTCAAATGTTTATGCAACACTTGAAAATGACAGGGCAACCGGCCTCCGCGCTCGCCATCCAGATTCACTTGTACGGGTTCGGGAGAAGTCACCTCAAGTTCCGCCGTTTGAAAATAGATCACTCTGGAATCCTTTAAATGTTCTCCCCGAAGTGCTTGAGTCGCCAAACGAATGAATTCAGGGATACTCGTTTTCTTCACCACGAGCACATCAAAGTAACCGTCTTCCAGCTTGGCGTTCGGTGCCAATTTTTCAAACCCTCCGACAGAAGGGCTGTTTGCCACCAGAAAAAGCATGATTTCTTCGTCAATCATCATTTCCCGTGAAGTGATTTTCATGCGCGTCGGCTTCAGAAAGACCAGTTTTTCAATCCCCTTGACATAATAAGCCAGCTGACCCAACATCGTCTTCAATTTACTCGGTACTTCATACGTCAGTTCCGTTAACGTTCCACCTCCGGCAATATTGACAAAATATTGATCATTGGCTTTCCCAATATCCATTTTTTTCTCCTGTCCGCCAGTGAGCACTTGACAGGCTGCTTCTATGTTTCTGGGAATACCCAATGCTCTTGCAAAATCATTCGTCGTCCCGGCCGGAATTATGCCCAGTTTAGGCCGATGCGTTTCCCCGGCCAGCCCATTGATCACTTCACATAACGTCCCATCACCGCCGGCTGCCACCACCAGATCATATTGGCGCTCAACGGCCAGAGCGGCAGCTTTCGTCGCATCTTTTAGACCGGTCGTGGCGTGACAGGAAGTTTCATAGCCCGCTTTCTCCAATTGATCCAAACAATACGGGATATGCTTTTTAAAAACTTCGCGCCCCGCTGAAGGATTATAAATAATACGTGCTCTCTGCATAAGATCACCCAGGCTGTTTGCTGATCAATTTTATCTCATCATACTTCTTTTAGCGACGCTTGTCATCCACTATTGTATGCCGCGGAACGGATCTTGTCTTCAAGCGTTCAATATTTCAGGTGATTCCTAAAGCTTAAAAAAGAGGACTTGCTCTGAAGCCCTCTCTCTGATGAACGTGAATATTCAGCGTTTGTCGATTTCTTCCTTCAGCAAGCGGTTAACCACTTGAGGATTGGCTTTGCCTTTCGTTGCTTTCATCACCTGTCCGACCAAAAAACCGATGGCCCGATCTTTTCCGGCTTTGTAATCATCAATTGATTTCTGGTTGTTGTCCAACACTTCGGTGACGATTTTGGCAAGCTCTCCTTCATCGCTGATCTGCACGAGCCCTTTTGCTTTGACGATCTGCTCGGGATCTCCTCCAGATTCAATCAGCTCCTGAAAGACGGTTTTGGCGATCTTCCCGCTGATCGTGCCTTTTTCAATCAATTGAATCAGTTTACCCAGACTTTCCGGCGTGAGAGCGACCTCATCCAGTTCTTTCTGCTTGGCATTCAAATAACCTAACACTTCACCCATCATCCAGTTGGCCACTTGTTTCGGATCGTTGACGTGCTGGATCGCCGCTTCGAAGAAGTCGGCCAGCTGCTTTGAGGCCGTTAACACGCCTGCATCATAATCAGAAAGCCCGTAACTTTGTGTGTATCTTTCCTTGCGTGCATCCGGCAATTCAGGAATCGTTCTGCGGATGTCCTCCAGCATTTGTTCGCTAATGTGCACGGGGACGAGGTCAGGTTCGGGAAAATAACGGTAGTCATGCGCTTCTTCTTTGCCCCGCATGCTCACCGTGACTTCCTTTTCTTCATCCCAACGCCGGGTTTCCTGAACCACTTTCCCCCCGGATAAAAGCACTTTTTCCTGCCTGGCAGCCTCGTATTCGAGTGCTTTCTGAACCCCGCGGAAGGAGTTCATGTTTTTCAATTCCGTCCGTGTTCCGAATGCTTCTTGGCCGACGGGCCGGATGGAAATGTTGGCGTCACATCTTAAGGAACCTTCTTCCATCTTACAGTCAGACACTTCCGTATATTGCAGAACGGCTTTCAATTTCTCCAAATAAGCATACCCTTCTTCCGGGGAACGGATATCTGGTTCAGAGACGATCTCAATCAGCGGTGTTCCCACGCGGTTAAAGTCAACCAATGAATAGTCCCCATTGGCCGCGTGAGTTAATTTGCCGGCATCTTCTTCCAAATGCAGACGGGTGATACCAATCCGCTTTTTCTTGCCGTCCACTTCAATGTCCAACCAGCCGTTGCGGCCGATCGGTTTGTCATATTGCGACGTTTGATAAGCTTTGGGCAGATCGGGATAAAAATAATTTTTGCGGTCAAATTTGCTTTCGGTGGTGATGTCGCAATTCAAAGCGAGCGCCGCTTTGACGGCATATTCCAACGCTTTTTTGTTCAAAACGGGCAGCACGCCAGGATGTCCCAAACAAATGGGGCACGTATGCGTGTTTGGCGGTGCTCCGAATGCGGTTGAACAACTGCAGAAGATTTTCGTCTCAGTCGATAATTCGGCGTGCACTTCCAAACCGACGACGGTTTCAAAATTCATCTCTGTTTTCCCCCCTTACAAATTCGGTCGAGCCTGATGGTGCTCCGTATTTTGTTCAAAAGCATGTGCGACCTTCAACAGCGTGGATTCATCAAATGCTTTGCCGATGATTTGCATCCCCACCGGAAGCCCTTGACTGTCGAATCCGCAGGGAACACTCATCGCAGGCAAACCGGCCAAATTAACGGGACAAGTTAAAATGTCTTCTTGATACATATCGGTGACGTCTTCCGTTTTTTCACCGATTTTAAAGGCGGTCGAAGTGGTTGTCGGGCCGATGACGACATCGCATTCGGCAAAAATATTGTCAAAATCCTGTTTAACCAAGGTCCTCGCTTTTTGCGCTTTCAAATAATAAGCATCGTAATAACCGGAACTTAAGGAATGGGTGCCGAGCATGATGCGTCTTTTGACTTCCGGACCAAATCCTTGACTTCTCGTTTTTTTGTATAAATCCATTAAGTTGTCCGCTTCTTCCGCACGTGTGCCGTAACGAATACCGTCAAAGCGGGCCAAATTCGAAGAAGCTTCCGACGAGGAAATAATGTAGTAAGCGGCGATACTTGATTCGGTATGCGGCAGGGAAACTTCCTTAATGTTTGCGCCCAGTTTCTCCAAAACCTGCAAGGCTTCGTTCACTCTCTCTTTCACTTCTGGAGAGATGCCGTCGCCCATATATTCTTTGGGCACGCCGATCGTCATCCCGTCAATGTTTCCGTCAAGAGCGGAAACGTAGTCGGGAATATCCGTTTGGACAGATGTTGAATCTTGCGGATCATACCCGGCTAGAACTTGGAGCAGATATGCCGCATCTTCAACATTTTTAGTGATCGGACCGATCTGATCCAGTGAGGACGCATAGGCCACCAAGCCGAATCTGGAAACAAGGCCGTAGCTCGGTTTCAAACCGACCACACCACAATAAGCGGCGGGAATGCGAATCGAGCCACCTGTATCGGAGGCCAGGGCAAAATAGACCTCCCGGGCAGCGACAGCCGCAGCAGGTCCACCGCTCGATCCCCCGGGCACACGTTCAGCATCCCACGGATTATGTACGATACCAAAAGCGGAATTTTCATTGGATGAGCCCATGGCGAATTCATCCATATTCATTTTGCCAATCATGACGGCTTGCGCTTCAAACAGCTTTTTTATGACCGTGGCGTCAAAAATAGGCACGTAGTTGGCAAGCATTCGGCTGGCACAAGTTGTTTTAACGTTTTTCGTGGATATATTATCCTTGATTCCGACGGGCAGGCCGAACAGAAGACCTTTTTGCTTTTCCGCCGCATGCCTGTCCAATTCTTCCGCTCTTTGCAGCGCGCGTTCGGCATCCACCGTCAAAAATGCATTCAGCCGATCATCAACTTCTTTGATCCGCTCCAAGGAAGCATGGATGAGCTGACTTACGGTCAATTCTTTTTTCTGCAATTGATCATGTATCTCTTGCAAACGCAAATCCAGGATGGTCATCGTCTTCCCCCTCACTCATCTTCCAATATACTGGGTACTTTCACCTGCTGATGTTTGTGATCCGCCGCGTTTTTCAACGCCTCCTCAACAGGGATGGATTCATGGACTTCATCTTCACGAAAAACATTGTGAATCGACAGCACATTGCTCATCGGGGCGACCTGTTTGCGGCTCAGTTCGTCGTCAAGTGTGTTCACTTGCTGAGCAAACTCAAGAATTGAAGCCATATCTTTGGCAAAAGCCTTTTTCTCTTCTTCACTTAATTCCAGCCGCGCCAAATGGGCCACATGTTCGACCTGTTCCTTTGTCAATTCGCTCATGCTTTCAACCTCCTCTGGGACACGCTAACATCATAATCATAAATAATACCAAAGAATGGCATCCCAATCAAACGCTCAGCGGTAAATGTGCATCATCGGTTCTTCACCAATCTTGCGCACAAAAACGGACTGCGGTTGATGTACGGTCTGCACATAAAGATTCAAATGAACCTCTTCCGGAAAAATTTCCACCGCTTTTCCTCCCAAAAATTGAGTGAGCTGAATCACCTCGGTTTTGGAGGCAAATTCGGCCGTCGCTTCCAACGTTAATTCGACGAGTTGTCCCTCCAAAAAACGACCGGTGCCGACCAAACCCAAGTTGTGGGGGAAGTATTCCCTAACTTCCCCGCGAAGCTGAGAAAATGCATGGCTCAATTCCGGATCAAACTCTTCGAGCGGACCTGAAGGAAAGACGAGAAAGAATTCATTAATGGTTTTCCAGTTCGTTATTTCAGTCGACCCTTCGATTGCTTCTCCGACAGACAAAAAGTTCCCCGGGGCCAATTCATTCTGCTGTTCCAATTGATACAAGGCAACAATAATGGGGATTTGTTCCGCTTCGGGATTGGAGCGCAAGCGCTGCACAAGTTGATCGGCCATGGCCTGCCCGTATATTCTTAATTCTTCTTCCCCGAAATACATCGTTTGCGTTTCTTCTGTTTCTTCATTAATGATTTCTTCGTAAGTGGAAGCCAGAGACAAACCGATGACAATCCCTGCCAACGATTCGCCCTGCTCATCCATGTAATTATGCTCCAAAATGTGGACGAGGACGCGTCCGGGTGCGTCTTCCGGATTGAGCCCGTCGGGATGATCCTCGCTTTTGGTTTGTAACCATTCATCTAGATCGGAAGAGGCAATCAGCTGTCCTTCGCGAAACAAATGATTATCGACCGGAAAATAATCCTGGGCAATTTCCAAAAGCCCCAGTTCCACATGATCCGCATCCAGGCGGTGATTGACGCTGCTGTAGAGCCTTCCCCTCGTTTGACTCGGTTCATACGGGACGACACCTTGATAATAGTTTTCATTTATTTCGATGTCAGGGGCAACGACGGAAGCGTCTTCGCTATCAGGCAGCTCCGCCGGTTCTTCCTCTTCGAAGGGGAAACATCCCGTCAAAACGAATAAGCACAGCACCATCAACCAAAAAAAACCATCTCTTACCGTCCTCTGTAACAAGGGCCATCCTTCTCCTTACCGCAAAATATCTACAGATCGATCACTCAGTTTTTTATTATATCATTTTTGCGCCTGGATCGGCGCAGCGGATTGAGCAAGTATGCACTCCCGAAAATCAGGAGCAGGCTGACCGCCGTGTAAAAGCAAGCATAAATCAACCACGGGTCAATCTTCAGCATTGTTTCATTCCTAAGTTGATCTTCAAAAATCGTCAAAAAAGCGTAAACGGGATTCAAACTGACAAAAAGTTGAAAACTGAGCATATGATCCAGATCCCAATCAAGTTGAGCGGCGAAATGCGCCCAAAAATAAATGAGTATTCCTGTTCCGGCGACAATCAAAAATGTCACCGCATAAGCCGTCACCGTGCTGACACCCGTTCTTTTCATCCATGTCGAACAAAACAGGCCTAAACTGCCAAAAAAGAAGATATTGATGACAAAAAAGAGAAAAACGGTGGCCACTTCCTGCGGAGAAATGCCGCCAAAAAGAAAAACAAAACTGTATAAAGGCAGGGACATCCACACCAAAAAACCGATGAACGCCAAGGAAGAAATCAGCTTGCTGCCAATGATCGATAAGGGGGAAAGCTGTGTGGTCAACAGGATGGACAGTGTTTGCCTTTCCCTTTCACCGCTGATGGCACCCGCTGACAAACCCGGTGCCAAAAAACCGATCATCACCAACTGCAAGCCGGAAAAGATGATAAAAAAATCTCGGTATTCCCCCGGGACAAAAACGGATTGGTCCATCAGCTCCAAATACATAAATCCGAGCATCACCGCACCGATGACCGTGAGATAAATCGTCATGATCCATACAGTGCGGCGCAAACGAAACCGTTCTCTAAACTCTTTGCCGTGAACGGGATTTCCCTTAAAACGTCGCAGGCGCTCCAACCAAGACATCAACTTCCCATCCTTTCGGTAATCGCTAAAAACACATCTTCCAAATTTTCTTTGTCGGCACTAAAATCCACGACAGGCACTTCTTCAGCTAACAAATATTTTAATAATGCGGCTTGATCCGCCTTGCTGCCCGTAAACATCACCCGCAAATGATCCCGCTGATCATCCACCTGTTTCACCTGCGGATGTTCCTCCAAAATCCGGGCGGCACGCTCCCTCTCTTTCAGCACACGAACGAGCAGCACATGAATCCCCTTGACCCTGAGCGCCATTTCCTCCACACTGCCGCAAGCCAGCATGCGGCCTTTTTCAATGACCCCGATTTGATCACATATTTCAGCGAGTTCGGGCAATATGTGCGAACTGATCATGATCGTCTTCTTCATTCTTTTTAATTCCTTCAGAATTTCCCGCAATTCAATGCGGGCCCGAGGATCGAGACCGGACGCCGGTTCATCGAGAATGAGGACCTCAGGATTGTGAATTAAACAGCGGGCCAGGCCGAGCCTTTGTTTCATGCCTCTGGACAAAGAATCGACGTAAGCGTCTTTTTTATTGGACAAATTGACGAGTTCGAGTAAATCGGCGATCAATCCTGGCCGTTTCGACTTGGGGATGAAATAGGCTCCGGCATAAAAGTCAAGGTATTCGGTCGTCTTCAGGTTATCGTACACCCCGAAAAAATCAGGCATATAGCCGACTAATTGCCGGACCTCCTCCGGATGGGTCAACACATTGTACCCTCCAACATAAGCCGTACCGGACGTAGGCAAAAGCAGACAGGAAAGGATCATCATCGTTGTCGATTTTCCCGCCCCGTTCGGCCCGATAAAACCGAAAACTTGCCCTTTTTCGATGTGCAAATTCAGATCTTCTAAAGCTTTCGTTTTTCCGTAATGTTTCGTTAGCTGCTGCGTGCGGATCATTTCAGTTCATCTCCCCTTCCACTTTAAAGAAAGGATACACGAGTTCGTGATACTCCCCATCATCATGACTCATCCTCAATGTCAGCCGCCCGTCATCATCGACATAATGAAAAAGATCTTCTTCAAGGACGAGCGCCTGGTCCTTGGACACCCGCTCCCACTTTTCTTCAGTGATGTTCCACAACTCGATGTCGATAAAAGCAAAGGCATGTTCATCGACGGGAACTTCAATCCGCTGCGGTTTAAATCCCGGAGCATGGGTCCACAGTTTAAACTCAACAGCACCGTTCCCTAACATGAATCCCCATTCATCCTCGTACACCTCCCCGTCGACCGCACTGATTTCAAGCGGTAAAAATCCGTAAGGATAGATCATTGAACCTTGCGGAGCGGCAGACAATCGCAATGACTGACGGATATGGTTCTGCACATAACGATGCTCTTCCTTGCCTTGAATAGAAAATAGTTCAAGGTCATCCCGGCTTTCAGCATGCAATGTCAGGGACGAAAGATATCCCAGACGGGCCGATAATCTGTCGACACTCTCGTATTCCGTCCACACATCCCTTTCCCAAACAGGGACTTCAGAGACATAAGCATCTCGTTCAGACATGTTCGGTCTGGGGATGAAAATCTTTTCCAGCGGTATATCCACCTGCCTGGAGCTCCCCTCGTCTAAATGGCCGACCTCATACGCCCAAGGGCCCAGCTTCAAGGAAATGTTTTCTAAATCAAAGGACGTGTGATTCGTTAACGTGCCCTGTAAGCGATCATCCCTGACATAGAGCTCGTGTTCAATATAACCGATATCCTCTCTATAACTGATCGCATTGGCGTACGTCAAACTCATATACGGCACTTGCTCATAACGCAGCACAACATTGTCGTCTTCTTTGCGCACGTACTGTTTGTTTCGACTTCCGTAATAAAACGGTTCGGTCGCAACAACAACGGCTTCCTTCCGCAGCTCAACGTCATATTCATTCCCTTCCAGCACAAAAAAACTGGCCTGACTGTTCACTTCGGCAAGGTGTTGATCATGGATGTAAATGTCAGAGACGGTATGACTGCTCGTTTGCTGACCGATTCTATCCAAGCTGATGTAATAAATGGAGGCAGCCGTCACGAAAGTAATGATCGGAATGATTCCCCAGGCCCATTCCCGCCTGTCCATTCGCTTTAAAATCAAATAAAGCAAAGGGCCGACGACAATGACATAAACAATCCAAATCAGGGCGGCAAAGGGAACAGAAGGAGAAGCCATGCCCGGTATTTGTTTGCTCTCCTCCCAAGCGTCAAAACCTTGCCCATGCATTTGCCGGTACATCAGGCTGAATATCTGGTATTCAGCGAGCATATCTTCCCACAAGCGGGCATTGTTGGACCAGGAGGCCAGCGGTTCCTGCGTCACATCAAACAAGGCCAGAATAACAAACCCGCTGCCAACTTGATGGCCCACGAACAGGGGCAGTTCCTCATTCGGAAAAAACTGCGCCCCTGTTTTGGGCGTCCCCGTCAACAACTCCACGCTTTCTTGAGGAATCCCCGCCAACATATCCCCCCAGTCAGACAGGTCATGACTGACCGTCTGTTCACCCACCTCCAGCGGCAGCAGGGCGTCAAACCGTTTCGCCAGAGGCAGAAATGATTTTCCTCCGGATAACATTAAAATGCCGCCCGTTTGAACATATTGGTGCAACGCCTCAATTTGTTCGTCAGTGAATGTGGAACTTGAAATATTGGCGATGGCTAATAGATCTGCGCTGATTTGATGATGAACGTCCGGGAGTTGACCCGGATCCATGGCCCGTTCAATCTTGATGTTGCGCCATTGTTGCCCCAAGCCGTGCAAAAAATGATACGCTGTGTCATTGTCCGACAGAATGAACATGCGCGGATCGGATCCAAGCTCGGGTATCACCAATCGGGTCTCCACCGGCTCCTGGCCTTCTCTTAAGACGCGAATGATAAACGATTCTTCTCCTGTCAAAGGAACGGTTGCAGGAAAAGCTGCGGACTGTTGTCCTTTGAGTACAATGGCTTGTTCAAAAAGCAGCGTTTGCCCCTGAACGGGATGATCCCTTAAAATTTGCAAACGACCTTCAAAACCTTCCCCCGGGTTTTCAATCAGCACATCCAGAGCGACCGTCCCCGCTTGAGGAGCCACCGCACCTTCAAACGGAAGCTGGTAATCGATCAGCAGACGTTTGTCAGCATTCGTCAATGCGGCACTTTGCCCATCTGCCGCAGATGCTCCCATGGCCGCTCCACCCGGTAAGGCTAAACAGAAAGATAACATGACCGTTAACATAAGCAAGACTTTTTTTGGCATTGCTTAAACCCTCTCTCCAGTTGAACTCATTCATTTGTTCTCAGTTTCCAAACCGACACGCCGTCCTCATCCTCTATGAAAAGTGCCAATCGATTTCTTTCTTTATTCCAGTCCAAATGGTACCGCAAATCGTTTTTCAAACGTGCTTCAATCTCCCGCGGCCAGTCCAGCGCATCCAAACGGATGACATCCTCCCGCTTCGGCCATTCCAACCGGTCATATTCCGGGGATGATGCCCATTCAGTCGGAGGGAGATGCTTTGTACCTGTATGATGAACCAGCAGGCCCTCCCGTTCCTGATCGCCGGTTACCATCAACCATTCATCGTCCTTGGACCAGGTGATGGCATTGAAGCGAACCCCCTCGCCCCGGTAAAGCAAACGACTCCCAAAGGAGTGGTCCAGCATCGTCACCATCCATATTTCAGTCTTCTCTCCTTCTTCATAAATGACGGCAGCCTGATCATGTTCATTTGCCCAAGCCGGTGAATGGAAGCGGCCCCCATACGCGTCTTCCCATACAGATTGCCAGCCAACATCTTCCGTATATATTTCAATCCGTCCGTTTTTCTCCAGCAATATGCGCTCACCGTCCGCCGATATCGAGATGGGCCGTCCCATTTGCAAGCCGTCCTCAGGTTCATAATTGGCGACGAGGTCTGCATCCGTTACCGTCACACGGTCATTCATCATGGTCATGATCACCCATCCCGTCAACAACAGAAGCACGAGGAAGAATAGGCCTGCTCTCCACCGAGATCGTCTGTCCGCGTTTTCCACTGGCGTGCTGCGGCCAGCGGGTGAGTGCGTTCGCGATTGGTCCAACAATTTTTGCTTCAGCTCATGTTTTAATTGCTGATTGACGGGGATGGATTCCCGCAAACGATGCATATGATGAGCCAGACGGGCAAGCTCAGGATCACGCGATTCATCCTTCTGACCTTGATGATGACGCTTCCTGTAATCATCAAGTGAAAACAGTTTCCGGTTATTCGTCACTGAGCTCACCTTCTTTCCACCGTTTTCTCAATTGCAAAATCCCCCGATAAGACAGCATCTTCACGGAAGATTCCGTGCGGCCCAGCACCTCGGCCACTTCAGCGATTTTCAATTCGCCGAAGTAACGCAAGATGAGCACGTCGCGCTGGTCAGGGGGTAACGAGTGCAGTAAACGATGTAACTCTTGCATGCGCTCCCGAGAAAGCGTCTCCGTTTCCGGCTGGGTTCGGTTGTCTTCCTCTGTAAATAATAAAAAGTTTTCATCTCCGACAGGCGTTTCTTTTTTCTTGCGTACATAATCCAAAAATGTATTGTGAGCGATGCGAAATATCCACGCCCCGAATGATCCCGCCTTTTTGACCTGATTTCGTTTTTCGAAAGCCTTGAGAAATACTGTTGTCGTCAGGTCATCCGCGTCCCATTCATTTTTGACCCGATAGCGCAAATAGCGGTTCACTTTGTCAAAATATTCGTCATACCATGCTTCAAACGAGTGTTCTTCGGACATTGTTTCCACCTTTTGGTTTCTCTCTTCTCCGGACGCTTCGGTCTTGAAATGCCTGAGGCCCATCGTTCTCACCCTTTTTTCCGTATCACCTGTTCAGACGTTTCAGCCGGAAAAAAGTCACAAAAAAGTGACCGAATCATATCTGAGCCTGAGACGAACGTAAAAACCGAAAAACGAAGATGTTTGTTAAAATGTTCCATTGTATTGGTCCCGTTTCATTGTATATGAAAAGAGACGTTCCAGATAGATGCATTAAAAACAAAAATCCTGATCCAAACAAGCGTGTTTGAATCAGGATCAGCCGACGAACGGGCCCACTTCATAATCCGCCCGTGATTTTGGGTGAACACATTCACATCGGTAGATAAGCCATATGATTTTGCGTTAAACCCAATCGGCCTCTTACATGATGTCCTCCTGCATGATTTAGAGGACCGATTGCAGGAAAACGAGAAAAACAGCGATGGGGACGACCACCCTCAACAACCACAGCAACGCCATCCCCAGCCCCGTCTGTCCAAAATCGGATTGTTCAAAAAGCTCAGTTTTACGCCATCCCCAGCCGACAAACAAGGCGATAATGAATCCGCTCAAAGGCAGCATGATGGAACCGGTGATGAAATCAATGCTGGACAAGAAGTCCGTGTCCGGAAGCAAATTCAGTCCCTCAACAGCCCCTTGGCTTAGGGATGACGGAATCCCGATCATGAAGATGATGATTCCGATCATCAGCGCAGTCGTCTGGCGGTTCATTGAAAATCGACGCATAAAGTAAGCGACACTCACCTCAAGCAGAGAAATGGCCGAAGAGAGGGCGGCCACAGAGAAAAGGAAGAAAAATAAAAAGCCAATGACCGCTCCAAATCCACCCATGCTGCCAAATATTTCGGGCAAAGTGATGAAGACGAGCCCCGGTCCCTCGGTGGGGTCTCCTCCGAAGGCGAACAGAGCCGGAAAAATGACCACCCCTGCCAATACGGCAAAAAGGGTGTCAAACGTAATGATACTTCCCGTTGCACTGGGCAGTCTTTCCTGCTGGGACAAATAACCGCTGTACGTAATCATGACGCCCATTCCCAAACTTAAGGAGAAAAAGGCCTGGCCCATGGCCGCCAAATATACACCCGGTTCGGTAAAAGCGCTCCAATCCGGACTGAACAAAAAGGCTAACCCTTCAGAAGATCCTTCCAGGGAAATGCTGTAGATGGCCAAGATGAGAACAAGGATCCCTAAAACCGGCATCATGATTTTACTGGACAACTCAATTCCTTTCTTAACGCCCAGATAGATGATGCCAATGACAACAGCCATAAAAATCGCCTGCCAAATGATCGGTTCGAACGGTTTAGAGACAAACGTTTCAAAAAAGCCGGCATATCCGTCTGCAGGAGGGCGCCACAATCCCCCCGTCAAATAACTGAACAGATATTTCAAACCCCAGCCGGCGATCACGCCGTAGAAAGTCAGGATGAAAAATGCTGCGGCTACACCTATGCCGCCGGCCAAAAACCATGGTTTGCCTGGTGCAATCTTGGTGATCGATTGTACCGCATCACTTTGGGAGCGGCGCCCGGTCATAAATTCTGCCATCATCACCGGAGCGCCGATCAAAACGACACAAAGGATATAAATAATCAAAAAAGCAGCGCCGCCGTTTTCACCGGCCAAATAAGGGAAGCGCCAAATATTCCCCAAACCTACTGCCGAGCCCAGGGCCGCTAAAATAAACCCCCAGCGCGTCGCCCATTGTTCACGTGCAGACATTGAACATCACCCTCCTGTTGATATCGGATGTGACGGTCCCTCAAATCTTTCTACATGATTATACAACAGAAACTAGAATAAATACACAATTTTCCGAAATATAGGACTTACGTTCCAAATAGGGGCAAATTGGACAGCAAATATCAATAGGCGGAAACGAAAGACTTTAATGCCTGTCCAAAACCGGCAATGATCTCTTCCACCGTGATGCTGTACGCAGAATTTTGTCTGCTTAACTGCTCAGCCGTAAATCCGTGCAAGTATGCGGCGGCAATCATCGCCTCCAACGGTGCAGCTCCTTGAGCCAGGAAAGAGGCCAGGATGCCAGCCAACACGTCACCGGATCCCCCCGTGGCCAGCGCATCATTCCCCGTTGGATTCACCCATACCTCTCCATCAGGCGCAGCGATGATCGAGCGATAGCCTTTCAATAGAACGTAGACTTGATGCTCCCGTGCCAAATCTTTGGCCACTTGCAATCGGTTCGTTTCAATCGCTTGTACCGTCGTTTTTAATAATCGGGCCATTTCCCCGGGATGAGGCGTGACGATAATCGGTGCATTCTGCCGTGCCAAAAGCGCCTTGTGAGAGGCGACATGATAGAGACCGTCCGCGTCCAGGACCAGGGGGCGACGGAGTGGTTTGGACAACAATTGTTCCATCCATGCCGAACCATCGTCCCATCGGCCCAATCCGGGTCCGACGACTACGGCATCATAATTGGACAGGCTTTGGCGAATTCCATCGGCAGTATGCGCGGCGAAAAAACCATTCTGCGTTTCCCACGGCTGAAACATCGCCGAAGGGAAGGAAGACGACACTTGGGTATAAATCACGTCGGGAACAGCCATCGTTACCAGTCCCGCCCCGCTCTTTAAAGCAGCCCGAGCCGAAAAAACGGGAGCCCCGACAAAATGTTGCGATCCCCCGACGATGAACACATGGCCAAACGTCCCTTTATGCCCGTGTTTGACCCGTTTAGGGAGCGCCTCTCTCACTTTCTGCGGCGTGCTCAACCGGGGAGCATCGAAATGCAATGTTCGCACAAGTGAAGGAGGAACCGAAATATCAACCGCTTTCCACTCGCCGACGTATGTCATGCCCGGGGGTAAAAAGAACCCTTTTTTCGGACAGACAAATGTAACCGTTCTGGTGGCCCGAACGGCTTCTCCCTCGACCTGACCCGTATTGCTGCAAACACCCGAAGGAATGTCGACGGCGATGATTTCTTTACCTTCGGCATGCCTGTTCAGCCAGCGGATCACCTGTGCATAAGGTTCCCGCGTTTTGCCGCGAATACCGGTCCCTAACATGGCATCGATAATGACCGGGGTTTCTTCAATTTTCGTTCTCAATTCCGGAAGACGATCATCATCAATAACGGACAAAGGAAAGTCCCGCTTCACGTACACTTGAAAATGAACCCGGGCATCCCCTTTTATTTTGTGCGGAGGTGCCAGCAAGCACACGTGTACATCCCACCCCGCTTCAATCAACCGCCGGCCGATGACAAAGCCGTCCCCTCCGTTTTGTCCGCTTCCGGCCAAGATCAGTGCGCTTTTTTGATGAACGTGCACATGTCGCAGGATTTCTTCGGTCACCCGCGCCCCCGCATTCTCCATGAGGACCACACCCGGCAAACCGATTTCATCCATCGTATAACGATCCATCGCTTGCATTTCTTCGCGTCCCAGTATATACATAGTCCATCTCTCCTCTGTTCTAACAAAATACTGATCACAATCGATCAAAACAATCGGCAAAAAACACAATCTGTCAAAACAATCGGCAAAAAACTTTCGGGATGGCGAAAAATTCATTATAATGGAAAATATGGATGAAAAATGACTCAAGAGGAAAAGTAAAAACGAATGATCAATCGCAAAAAGGAGACGTGAAACTATGGATGCCAAGAAAAAAGCGCTGATTGACGGACTGAACGAGGATCTGGCTCACGAGTATTCGGCCATGATCACGTACAACCATTACGCCGCCAACGTGACGGGAATAGCCGGACAAGTATTAAAATCGTTTTTCCTGGATGAAGTGAGCGATGAAATCGGCCACGCCCAATTTTTGGCCGAGAAGATCGTCGCCCTCGGGGGCACACCGACCGTAGAGCCAAAACCGGTCAAACATACGTCAGACGTGAAAGAAATGCTGCAAAATACGCTGGAAGCAGAGATTGACACGATCGAACGTTATTCCAAACGGTGCGAGCAAGCCGAAGAAGCGGGAGAAATTGCCCTTAAAATTGACCTGGAAGACTTAATCACCGATGAAACGAAACATAAAGAAGAGATCGAACGCCTGCTGAAAGATCCGCTGCTCAAATAATGCTGCTCAAATAATATAGATAAGATCGTCATAGAGATAAGATCATCAGCGTCTGGGATGAGCACCTACCCGCTCATCTCTTTTTTTACCGCCGGACGGCTTTATGGGCGAAAATGACAGGCCATATGTGCTAAAATGGCGTTAAGGTGTTACAGGCACGGGGGAGGAGTGGCCATTGCTCGGAATTGTTTTTGCCATATTGTGTGCTTCTTTTTTTGCCTTCAATTATATTCTCATCCAAAAAGGAATGAAACAGTCGGCCAACGATGACGGTGTGTTTATGAACTTGTGGGTCAACGTCCTCTTGCTCGGAATCATTTATGTCACCGTCCTCATTTGGCGAGGTGAAGCGGTGCCATGGCGTTCTTCGGCCATCATCGCCTTTGTGGCGGCCGGATTATTCACCTCGCTTGCGGGCCGCAGCTTTCTGTTTGCCGGCATCCGGCGGATCGGCTCGTCCAAGTCGGCCGCCATCAAAAATTCTGCGCCCATTTTCACCATCCTCATTGCCGTCCTTTTTCTTGGTGAACGCATTCCCCTGCAAGCCGGACTGGGCATCATCCTCATCCTGGGCGGGCTTTTTCTGATGGCTTATATGCAATGGAAACGCAACGGTATGGTCAATCAAGATGATAAAGTCTGGCTGGGGCTGGTCTTTGCGGCTTTGTCTGCCTTCTCATTCGGCACAGGGCAGGCGATTCGCAAGCTGGGACTGGAAATGATGCCTGATCCCGTCTTTGGTGCTTGGTTGGGCACGATTGTCGCTCTCTCCGGCTACAGTCTCAATCTGGCTCGCAAGCGGGAACTGAAAACAAGTGTGAAACAACAGTTTCGTCCTTTCAATGTCTATTTCCTGCTGGCCGGCGTATGTACGACCGGAGGTGTGCTTTCATTTTTCCTCTCCATTTCTTTTACGCAAGTCGCCTATACGAGTGCGCTTGTCGCCACAGAACCGCTGTTGACCATTCTCTTTGCCCACTTGTTTTTGAAAAAGCAAGAGGTGATCGAACGGACGACCGTGATCAGCAGTTTGCTCGTTTTCGGCGGTATTGTTGCCGTTAGTCTTGCTTCAGCCTTTTGAACATGTCTTCCTCATTCCACACCTCTATCCCCAGTTCCCTCGCCTTATCCAATTTGGACCCCGCTTTCTCTCCGGCAATGACGATGTCCGTATTTCGGGAGACGCTCCCTGTCACTTTCGCACCAAGCGCCTCCAGCTTGGCTTTCGCTTCACCGCGGGTCAGCTGTGTCAGCGTGCCGGTCAAGACGACCGTCTTGCCCGCAAAGGGGGAGTCAAGCGCTTCACCTTGAACGGGCATGGGTCCGGTATAACGCATGTTCACGCCGGCTTCTTTAAGACGAGCGATCGTTTCTCTTGCTTCGGGAAGGGAAAAATATTCGACAATACTTTCAGCCATGCGTGGTCCGATTTCATCAATCGCCTGCAGCTCTTCCGAATTGGCCTGCATTAAACGGTCAAGCGCCTGAAAGTGCTGGGCCAATAATCTCGCTGCTTTGGCCCCTACAAAACGGATTCCCAACCCGAAAATGAGTTTTTCAACCGAATTGCCTTTGCTTGCTTCAATCGCTCTGAGCAAGTTATCGACAGACTTTTCTCCCATCCGCTCCAGCTGCAAAAGGTCCTCTCGTTTTAAAAAGTACAGATCAGCCACATCCCGGACAAGTTGATGTTCATAGAGCTGGAGAATGATCCGCTCACCCAAGCCTTCAATGTTCATCGCATCGCGGGAGACAAAATGAATCATACCTTCCTTAATGTGAGCGGGACATTGAGGATTGATACACCTTAAAGCCACTTCTCCGTCGAGGTGGACCAGTTCACTCTCACACTCCGGACAATGGGTGGGCATACGATAAATCTGCTCTTTCCCCGTTCTTTTTTCAGGGAGGGCACGGATCACTTCCGGAATAATATCCCCCGCTTTTTTGACGACGACATGATCGCCGATGCGAATATCTTTTTCCCTGATTAAATCTTCATTATGCAGGGACGCTCTCTTGACCGTCGTGCCGGCCAACAAGACTGGTTCAAGCAAAGCCGTGGGGGTGACCGCTCCCGTACGGCCGACGTTGACTTCAATGTCGTGCAGGATGGTGACCGCTTCTTCCGCGGGAAATTTGTAGGCAATGGCCCAGCGAGGACTTTTGGCCGTGGTGCCCAATCGTCGTTGCTGATCAAATCGGTCGACCTTAATGACAATCCCGTCGATTTCATAGGGCAGTTTGGCCCGGTTTTCGGTCCATTCCTTGATGAAATCCACCATGTCTTCCACGGTCCGGACCACTGTTCGATGCGGGTTTGTTTTTAATCCCAGAGCATCCAGCTGGGCCAGGCTTTCACTGTGAGACGCCGCTTCCACGCCTTCCAGCCTGGCCACTCCGTACAAGAAAATATCCAGTTTGCGCTCCGCCGCGATTTTCGGGTCCAACTGCCTCAACGACCCGGCTGCCGCATTGCGCGGGTTGGCAAAAAGAGGTTCCCCATGCGCTTCCTTCAATTGATTAATCCGCTCGAATTCGGATTTGGGCATAAACGCTTCTCCACGCACTTCCAGATTCACTTTTTGTTTTAAGCTGAGAGGTATGGAACGGATCGTTTTTAAATTGTGGGAAATATCTTCACCGACGGTTCCGTCGCCGCGCGTCGCCCCGCGGAAAAATTCCCCCTCTCTGTATGTCAGCGATACGGCCAGGCCGTCTATTTTCAGTTCACAAACGTATTGAACATCTTCCCCGGCCAAACCTTGGCGGACACGGCGGTCAAAATCCCGCAGTTCCTGTTCATTAAAGGCGTTCCCCAAACTGAGCATGGGAATCTCATGCTCGACTTTTGTAAAATGCGGCAAAGGCTCCCCGCCGACACGTTCTGTCGGAGAGTGCTTCTTTTTCCATTGCGGATAGTCTTTTTCCAGTTGGACCAGTTCCCGCATGAGCGCATCGTATTCTTCATCACTAATCAGAGGATCATCCAGCACGTAATAGCGATGATTATGTGTTTCAATGTCGTCATACAATTGTTCCATGCGTTTTTTGGCATCTTCCCGCTTCAATTCATCCATCCCTCCCTGCACTCCCTTTCAATCAGGAGAAATCCAATCTCTTCGGCCAAAGTCAACCCTTGCTTTTCTCAATAGGGGCAAAGCGGGCCAAGAGACGTTTCAGCCCGGTGGGCTGGGGAAAAGCGATCGTCAGTTCCAAATCGTCGCCTTCCCCGTTCAGGCTGACGACCGTCCCTTCACCCCATTTTTTATGTTTCGCTTTATCTCCAACCTGCCAATCCGTTTGCAGCACTTGATGGTTAGCACGGCTTTCGCTGACTGTGCGACGCGCCTGAAATGTTCCTCCCCGTTGCGAAAATGACGGGGCATGTCCGCGAGCAGCGGTTGTTTGCCTCTCAAAACTAGAAACGCCGTCGTCTGCCGTGTCCCCGACCGTTTCGAGCAAATCCTCGGGAATTTCCTGGATAAAACGGGATGCGGGATTCATATTCGTTTGTCCGAATATCGTTCTCATCCGGGCGTTCGTTAAATAAAGCGCTTCTCGGGCACGAGTCATGCCTACATAGGCCAAACGCCGTTCTTCTTCCATTTCCGTTTCATCCATCATGGAGCGGGCATGAGGAAAAAGGCCTTCTTCCATGCCGATCAAAAAAATACAAGGAAACTCAAGTCCTTTGGCCGCGTGGAGCGTCATCAGCAGCACATGATTTTCGTCTTCCCCGACCTGATCAATATCACTGACCAAAGCGAGTTCGTCCAAAAATGTTTGCAGCGAATTGTCTTCATTTTGCTTGTCAAATTGCTTGTCAAACTCCAGAGCCACGGACAGAAATTCCTCCAAGTTTTCCAGGCGGCTTTTCGACTCCAATGTATTTTCTTTGGTTAAAGCCGTCCGGTAGCCGGATCTTTCCAAGATGTCTTCCGCCAGTTCCATGACGGATAAATCGTCCGCTTGCTTACGCCATTGTTCGACCAGACCTCGAAATTGAAGCAACTGATTGACAGCCCGTTTCTGCAGGCCGATAAAATCAGCTTCAGCCAGGGCCGCATACATGGACAGGCCTTTCTCTAACGCGTATAAACCTAGTTTATCCACGGTCGTTTGTCCAATCCCTCTTTTGGGCACATTGACCACTCGGCGAAAGCTGAGGTCATCGTCAGGGTTAGCGATCAACCGTAAGTAAGCCAACATATCTTTAATTTCTTTGCGATCATAAAATTTCGTTCCCCCGACCATTTGATAAGGGATGTTCGCTTTGACGAACACTTCCTCGATGACACGGGACTGGGCATTCGTCCGGTACAAAACGGCAAAATCTTTATACTGCCTGCCCCGATCGACGGCTTCCCGAATCGTTTCCGTCACATAATACGCTTCGTCATGTTCATTTTGCCCGTGATAATAATGGATTTTTTGCCCTTCCTCATTTTCCGTCCACAATTGTTTCTCTTTGCGGCTTTTATTATATTTGATGACTTCATTGGCGGCATGCAATATCCGTTTGGTTGATCGATAGTTTTGCTCCAGCTTGATGACCCGCGCTTCGGGGTAATCTTGTTCAAAGGAAAGAAAAATGCTCACATCGGCGCCTCTAAAGCGATAGATGCTTTGATCGCCGTCGCCGACAACACAAATGTTTCGGTGCCTTTCGGCGAGCATGCGGACAAGCATATATTGGGCCCGATTCGTATCCTGGTACTCATCGACATGAATATATTGAAATTTACGCTGGTAATATTCAAGTACTTCGGGCACCTGCTGGAAGAGACGGACCGTCAGCATAATCAGATCATCGAAGTCGAGTGCTTGGTTGCTCCTCAGCAACGCTTGATAAGCTTCATAAACATCGGCCACCACATCGTCATAATAATGGCCCGTCCGTTTTTGAACATCCTGCGGTGTTTTCAATTCGTTTTTATATCCGGAGATTGTCCCCAAAATCGACCCGGGATCAAACTTTTTTGGATCGATGTTCAATTGTTTCAAGCATTCTTTCACAGCAGCCCGTTGGTCAGCCGTGTCCAGGATGGAAAAATTGCGGCTGTACCCAAGACGATCAATATTTCTGCGTAAGATGCGCACACACATCGAGTGGAAAGTGGATATCCAGATCTCATCAGCGATGGAGCCGGCCAGTTGAGCCACCCTTTCTTGCATCTCCCGGGCCGCTTTGTTCGTAAAAGTAATCGCCAATATATTAAACGGCGTGATTTTTTTGTGCAGCAAGTAGGCAATGCGCTGTGTCAATACCCTCGTCTTGCCGCTTCCCGCCCCGGCGACGATCAGCAAGGGGCCTTCCGTCGTTTGCACGGCTTCCCGCTGCCGTGCATTTAATCCTTGCAAAAGTTGTTCTGTTGTCGGATCAGTCATCGCCTTTCCCTCCGCTGGCGTTCTTGTCTATTTGTACGGTTTGCAGGGCAGACGCCAAATCTTCGTAAATAACATTCCCCACAACGATCGTATCGGCATGGTTAATCATCTCTTGTGCTTGACGTCGATCTCGGATGCCTCCGCCATAAAATACGTGAATGTCGTTCTCAGTCTGCAAACGGTCGAACACGCGTCCGATCAATGCTGGGTCCCCGTACATGCCGCTATATTCCACATAAAAAAAAGGAAACCGAAACATATGTACGGCCATGCGGGCATACGCAAGCACATCTTCGGCCGACAGCCGTGTCTCGCTTCCGGTTAAACGTGCCACGGCAGAATCAGCGTTCAACACACAATAGCCGACCGTCGACACATCCTGCCAAGGGATCATCGAGCCGAACTGTTTGACCGCTTCACGATGAGGTTTCAACAGCCAATTTGGATCGGTCGCATTCATGACGACAGGAATAAAATAATGGTCGAAACCGGGGACAATGGCGTCGGGATTGGACACCTCAAGGATGCACGGCGTTTCAAAACGGCGAATTCTCCCCAGCAAATCGATCGTTTTCTCAAAAGTGACCCCGGAAGTGCCGCCGACGATGAGTGCATCGGTTCCCGATTCACAAATCGCTTCCAAAGCCTGATCAGAAATGGATTTATCCGGGTCCAACTTAAAAACATGTTTCCATTCATGAAACCGAATCATAACCTGACATCCCTTCAGCGTACACTGAAATTATAGCAGATCGAACATGATCCCAAAAGAATGACCTTTGTTGCTAACGCACAAAGGTCATTTTCAAACAAAGCTCAATCTTTATGACTCAAGCACATGGATAACGATGTGATGAAAGCTTACAACGTTTCTCTTCAATTCGTCATTCCCCTGTAATCACGATTGTTTCTTTTCCTTTAAACGATCCAGGGCCAACTGATACCCGTCCGTACCATAATTGAAACAGCGTTTCACACGTGAGATCGTTGCCGTGCTTGCGCCCGTTTCTCTCTCTATTTCCTGATATGTATGCCCTTCTTTCAGCATTCTGGCCACTTCAAGACGCTGGGCCAAAGACTTCACTTCATTCACCGTACATAAATCATCAAAAAAAATGTAACAATCCTCAAGGGTCTCCATACTTAAAATGGCTCGAAACAGCTGGTCCACTTCTTTGCCGCGAATTTTATCGATTTGCAACCTGCCAACCTCCCTCCAAACCTTGGGGTGCATCAACCGACTTAAATAGTGCTTTTACAAACAATGTTCGGTCGCATGTCTTCAAGTTCATTCCGAACGATCACTGTATACGAACGTTTTCCTGCAATCCCGGTTGGTTTGGAATAATATTAACCCATGTTTTCCCCGGATACAACCCTGCCTCTTCACCATTCACGTAAGGACGAATAACACCATCTTCTTTTTTCCAGTCGACTTCTTGGACAAATCCGCGTTGAAACAAGTAACCTTTGCCTTCGCCTTCCACATCAATGGCCCGGCGACCGGCATCATCCAAAATTTGATGAGATGTTTCAATCACCAAGACATTGCTCATCGTCACGGGTTGATCCGTCACAAGATCACGGTGAGGCGATCCTTGCGTATAGCGGGTATACAACTTAGAGTTTGTATCATATTCATAACCGACTGAATAGGAACTGGCGTAATCGATCTGAATCGATTCGGCTTCTGAACCGCTCGCTGCCTCATCTTCGGAGAGAAAGGATAAGGTCGGAACCGTATAATCCTCTTCATATCCGAAGCGTTCCAATCCTTCCAGCAATTGCTCTTTCCCCGTATATAAATTATGGGGGCTGCTGCGCGAATCATCCCGGTAAAAAGCAAAACCGCCGCTGCCATTGTTATTGATCGAGGCGAGTCCTTGGGCATTCACTTCTTCAGTGGCCGCCGGGGAGCCTCCCGCATGGGTCAGCACACCATCAAATCCGGTAATAATATCGATATAATAAGGTCTGATGCTGCGTACAGGACCGATGACTTCCGGGATATCACTATGAAACAAAGCGGCGAATCTAGTAATCCAGCCTTCGGCTAACACTTCATAAACTATATCGGCTTGTCCCAAACCTGTTTGCGGCCTGGCCTTGTTATGATTATCGATCATCACACCGATGACCCGCTGATCCACCGCTTCTTCCAAGCCGACTCCCGTCAGCGGGGCATAATAAGGAAACTCATCCGTTTTTTGATCTTCAGCTTCTTCCGGTTCCTCGGTCTTTTCTGCCGATTCATTTTCCGGCGGAGGATCAACCGTATCGTTCGATCCGCCCGAGCAAGCGGATGTCACCAGTATCGCCAGAACCGCCAGCCACGCCAGGTAAGTTTTAAGCTTCACTGTAGTCATCCTTCCCGCGTATTTTTCGATCCGCTCTCGTTCTGTCAAATCAACATTCGCCATTCCCTGGATCAATTCCTTGCGTCCAGCGAATTAAATCCCTTGTTTGATGCAAGTCAGTATCCAACCCCGCCGGACGATTTTCAAGCTGACAGAACAAGTCCATGCCGGTTCTGAATCCGTCGTATGCTTTATAAACCAACACTTATAAACTTACACTTGTGCTAGTCGACGATTTTTCTTCTCGGAACAAGCAACGCCTGATCTTTGATGGAATAGACGCCTTCCCTTGTCAAGCGAATGAAGGGGAGGTGGGTGGCCGTTAAAAACAACAGCGAGTAAATAGGGTCTTCAAAGGGATGCCCGTAATCTTTTAATTTGCGAATAAATTGTTCACTGATTTCCTTTAATGATTCCATCGGCTCCAGACTCATGCCTCCGGAAAGCGGCAACGGGATGCGAATCATGTCCCCCCGTTCAAAATGAACAACGATGCCGCCTCCCAATGCCAAGGCTTCTTGAAGACTGGCCATCATTTTGTCCCGATTCCGCCCGAGCAACAGATAATCGCGGGAAGCTGTATATGTACTGGCCAATGCCAACAGACGGCTTGTCCCGAATTTTCTCACCCTCGTGTTGACCACCCAGGTCCCTTCTTGATCCAAGAGAGACAGGTAGGATTCGTTTTCGGCTAACGGTTCAGCCTCCGTATATTCATACGGACGTGTAATCACTTCGTTGATCAGCTCAATGCCGATATGGTGTTCCGGCTGTAGCGCCAAAACATCAGCTGAAACATGTGTTTTGGATGGCAGGGGCGGAAAATAGCTTTTGATCCACTGCTCCGAAGGGGTCTCGGACAGTCGTTGCTGATGACGGACAACCCATTGCCCATCGCTCATGACGTGTAGAGGTATGGGGTCCTGCAATGCATTCAGCACATTCAAATGGGCCAAACGCCCGGGGGCGATACCTCCCAAATCCTGGTCCAACCCGTAATATGTGGCGGGGTTGAGCGTCACTAAGCGATAAGCATCCGCAGGTTCAAAACCAGCATCAAGCACCATTTTCAACATTTGAGGACATCCTGATTGTCCGACGAAGAACGGTCCTGATCCGTCATTGGTGAGCATCAGACGGGAAAGATTCAGTTCGGGTTGATCTTTTATTTCTTTTAAAATTTGCGGCAAATCGGGACGAATAGAAGAATATCTCAAAGTGGCATACAAGCCGAGACGCAGTCTCTTCAGGACATCTTCGCCGTTCAAGGCCTCGTGATCGGCTCCCATTCCCGCTGCCGTCAAAATGTTTAACGTTTCAGTGGACGCGCCCGGAAGATGCCCTTCAATGCGTTGGCCAAAGTCCTGACGAATCGTCTGCATCGCTTGAGCCAGATTTTTGTCTCCTTTAAGCAGGTAGGGCCATGCGGTGAATTCTCCCCCCTGCACAACCAGAGGGTGGGCCAGCCAGCGCCTGAATGACGCATCCGGCCATTTTTTTTCCATGCTCGTGGTGGACGTTTGATCATCCAGACGAGCCCACCACAACCAAATGTGTTCACCCCGTTGATCTAACTCATCGATAAACCGGATCGACCGGTCCACATCTTTCAGCACAGAAAATAAAAACATATTGTCATTGATCGAAACAGTCGTCCCTTGAGTGAGTAAAAATGCTCCCCACGTCAGCGGGTTATACCACTGGAACGGATGGGCATGCGGTTCAATGTAAGCGGGGACAAGAATTTGTCCCTGTTCCAATTCAATCACTTCGGTATCGGTCGAAAGCAAAGGTTCTTTTTTGCCCACATAAGCAATGCGCTGACCGGAAATGTAAATGTGCGCCCGATCGATCTGACCGGTGTAAACGTTTAAAAAACGGACATCCTTAAACCAGACATCGGCCGGAGACCGGCGCTGGGAAACTTGGATTAATGTTTGATATTCATCCAACGTCAGAGGTCTGATGTTCATGATTTACCTCCAGAAACGACATTCATTCGGATTCATCATTCTGCCATTGCAGCAATTTCAAATCCAAGTATAACATAAATTTTTGATGAGGTCGGGAAAAGTCGAATCCGGTAATGTCAGTCATTCTTTTGAGCCGATAGTTTAAAGTGTTTATATGGATATGCATTTTGGCCGCTGTTTTATGGGTGTTTTCGTTTTCGTCCAGATACGTCCTCAATGTTTCAATCAACTGGGTGTTATTCTCTCGGTCATATTCAGATAATTTTTGAATGACAATGTTATCAAAGCCGGTTTGACTGCGTTCTTTAAGCAATATGTCCAAAAACTGATAGACGCCCAATTCTTGATAGCTGATGATGTCTTGCGTCTCTTCCGGAAACTTTGTGTGTACGTCTAGGACTACTTTGGCCTCTCGATAACTTTTGGAGACATATTTGTAATGGCTGTATATTCCCCCAAAACCCCCGTCTAACTGATCCACACCCAGATGTTCGACCATATTTTTGCGGAATGTGGACATAAATGCTTTAAATACCTCAAGTCTTCGTGCATGTGAATCCTTTAATTGCTCGATCTCTGCATCTGCACATCCCACTAATATCATCATATCTCTGCCTTCAAAGGTATAAAATGGGACACTGACTTTCTCCGATGTCTTTAAAAAATATGATGCTCTATTTTCAAAAGAGTCACTGAGCGGATCCTTAAACCTAAAAATGACAACAGTAAAACTTTCTGGCAAGGAAACCTTCAGACTCATCGCCGTTTGCACAATTTTCTCTTGATCGATCTTATGTCCCGTCAGTAACTTCCAAAACAACTCCTGCGAGTCCTGATTGATTGATTTTTTTCTCCTTTGATGGTTTAACAATAAGCTTTTTGCAGCAGATGCAGCTTTTTTGAGTAATTGAAGGGAATCATCGTTCAATTTTTGTTTCATATCAAGAACCCAAATAAACCCCAGGACTTCTTCCTCTCTCCAGATCGATATGGCCACTCGGGTACGCATGCCAATATCTTTCCGTTCCTCCACGATGACCGGCTCCTTGGTCTTTAATAACTGCGGTATAATACCATCTTTCCACAACCGGTAAATCACTTTTTCCGGCACCCGGCGGCGGATAATCGTCTCGATTCTGGCCGTATCAGTTTCACTGTTGTGACGACTGTATGCCAAAAGCTGATGATGGGCATCTTCGAGAGTCACTGGACATTGCAACACTTCACTGACCCGATCAACAAAGTTCTCCAAAGTCCCGAAGCTCCCGGCAAACGGATCAATATGATGATTCACAGCAAATCATCCCTTACT
>CALBTX010000204.1 GCA_937967685.1 uncultured Bacillaceae bacterium
TTTTATAAGTCCATAATGTATTTGTTTGATAGTGGTCAAGTCAAAATTGATATTGATGAAAACTTATTTAGTCTTAACTCAAAGGTGGGGTTAAAGAATGGGTAGATATAAGAAAATATTTTCAGATCCGAACTTTCCAATGGAACTGCTTGATCGCACAAAATGGCCAACAGTTCATGAAGACAGTCTAGAAGATCAAAAAAGAGAATTGTTTATTCAAAGAAAAAAAGCAATCGATATGTATTTGGATGGAGAAAAAACCATTAAAGAAATATGTGATCTTAGCAAGGTCAATCGCACAGACCTTTACAGACTCCTAAGCAGATGTGTAGAAATTGACAAAAACGGAAACGCCTTTGGTTATAAAGCCTTAATACCTCACTACAGAATAAAGGACTATACAAGAGAAACAACGATTGATGGTTTTGAAGTAATCGAAGCTGAAGAGAAAAAAATGACGGGCTCCTTCCAAAAATTTCTTGATACACATCCACAAATTAAAGATGAAATTCATAATCTCGTTTTTAACAGAAATAAAAAGAAGCCTTCGCAACCCATTCCTAGAGTCAAAGACCTTCATAAAAAGTTTATACGCCTTTGTATAAGAGAAGGAATTAAGCCGGAAAATGGAGATTATCCTTTCAACACCAAAGATTTTGGTAAAAGAACGTTCTATAGATACGTACAAAAAATTAAACTTAATGATCCATACTCAGCTGTAACGGAATATGGGAAGGACGCTGAAACGTTGTATCGAAATACAGGGGTTGGTGAGCAAAATAATATAATTGAAAGACCATTTGAGAGAGTTGAATTTGATGGTCATAATATCGATGCTGTAGTGGTCATTAAATACACAACTCTTGAAGGGGACGAGATAACAGATGTCATTAACAGACTTTGGCTCTTAATGATCGTTGACACCGCAACCAGAGTAATACTAGGTTACCATATTGTTTTAAATAAAGAATATTCAGCTGCTGACGTCATGACATGTGTAAAAAATGCCATTATGCCTTGGTCACTAAAAAAAATGTCCATCCCCGGATTAAAAATTCCGGAAGAAGGCGGCTTTGCCTCAGAAGTCGTTCTTAACACGAAATACGCCGTTTGGGATGAAATCTTATTTGATAATGCTTTGGCAAATATCGCTAAGTCTGTTAAAAACAAACTCAAGAAAGTTGTTAATTGTCGTGTGAACACGGGTCCAGTTGGAACACCGACACGCAGACCTATCGTAGAAAAACTGTTCCACTTACTTGAAGAAAATGGTTTTCACAAATTAGTAAATACGACAGGTAGTCATCCCAAAGATCCCCGAAGGCAAAACGCAGAAAAGAAAGCGATCCAGTTTGAGATAACACCTGATGAAATTGAACAACTTGTTGAAGTTTTAATTGCAAGTAGAAATGGAACCTCACAAAAAGCATTAAATAGCCTTACCCCATTAGAAACGATGGCTCAAAGAATAAATCGAGGTATGCCCTATCAATTGCTAAAAGAAGAATATAGAGACGGATACGAATTTCTTACCATTGAGGCTGAAAGAGTCATTCGAGGAAATATTGAAACAGGACGAAGGCCGTACATTTACTATGAAGGGGTTGATTATCGAAATGAAATTTTAGCGGAAAGTTTTGATCTTGTCGGTACAAAAATAACCTTAATTGTAAATATTGAGGATCTCCGTTATATCAAGGCTTATTTACCAAATGGAAGCGAATTAGGATTACTTAAAGCAACCGGGAAATGGTCCATTCGGAAACATTCATTAAAAATACGGAAGGTTATTAACAAATTAGTTGCCCAAAGAGAGTTAAAAATTATGCATGAGGATGATCCAATAGATGTCTATCACAATCATCTAAAGGAAAAGAGTAAGAAAAATAAAAATGCTAGAAGTCAGTTGGCTCAACTAGAAAAAATCTTAAATAACGAAGTTGAATCCAATCAAAAAATAGAATCTTTAACTAAAACAAATGTGGTCGAGGAAAATGCTGGGGATCAATCGTCATCCAATGTTTATCCTATGAATGATAAAAGTAGAACGAATAAAGCAAAAAGAAGTTTAACAAATAGAGAACGACTTTTCTTTAATTCGTGAAATGAAGGAGAGGGAAAATAGGATGGAGGATTCTTTACAACATTCCTATTCTGATGAATTAAAAAGACCAAACATTCCTTATGGCGCACATCCAATCGAACAGGGAGATTATCTGATTGATACCATAGCTATAAATGATCTGGCTGATTCCGTTCTTAAATGGATTAATTTGAGGAATACCGGAGCTATCATATACGGCGACCCAAGATTAGGAAAAACAAATGCCGTCAAATATCTTAGTCGTTTTTTTGATATTAAATATGGAGATCAATGGGAAACATTTATTGTTCGGACAAGAAAAATGAAAAATTCCAATGAAAATCGCTTTTTTAAATACTTGTTAAAAGATATGAGACACGAGTTATATGACGAGGGTAAACCAGATGAAAAAAGAGAACGTCTAATTAATTTTTTATTGGAAAGAGGAGACCGGTCTGTTCGAAATCAAATTGTTTTGTTTATTGATGATGCTCAAAGATTAACTTCAAATGAATATGAATGGCTCATGGATATATTTAATGAATTGGAAAGCTATGGGATTACATTAACTACCATATTAGTTGGTCAAACGGAGCTATCACATCGAAGAAATGTCTATTTATCCACTCACAAGCAAATTGTTGGACGGTTTATGATTCAGGAACAGAGGTTTTATGGAATAACTGAACAAGATGAGCTCGCTTATCTATTGTCTTCTTATGACAATATTGCGCAATACCCTGTAAACAGTGGATGGACATATTCGAGATATTTTTTCCCGGTAGGATATTCATATGGATTACGATTAGAAAATGACACAGATGTCATTTGGCAATGTATACATAGGGTAAGAGCGGAAGTGGGGATTAAAAAAGAACTTGAGATTCCCATGCATTATATGATTTCAATCATTAATTACGTTTTAAAGAAATATGGGGCCAACGAGGAGAATAAAGAATGGCCCACAGAAAATATGTGGCGTGAAGCAATCATCGAATCGGGTTATGTAAATGCGGAGGTGATTCAGAATCAGTAAATTAGGTTTGGTATTTCCAAATCGACCAATAAATTCTTATACCTACACATGGAATAAAAAGTGGGTTTCGCGATATGAGTCACCATGGAGTATTCTCACTAAATTTCAATATGTCAACAGCATAAGCTCAAAGGCAATACTTAAACGTTTTGGTACCGAAAAAGTAAGAAATTTGAAGCAGGATGTGGATAAAAACCTCTATACTTTAAAAGGTTTTGACCAAACATTGTTAGAAAATGCCTTAGAGATGCCGTTAATGACAGAGAATAAAGAATTCCTTTTCCGACTTTTAGATCCCTTAACCCATAATGAATTGATTAGGAAGAAAAATTTAGTTGACTTGCATTTTATGCGTCTCAATTTGACATATTGTCCGATATGTATGAAAAAGCCATATCATTCAACGTTGCATCAATTTCGTTTTGTGCAAAGATGTCCTTTTCATTTTGTACCACTTATAAAGGAGTGCCCTAAATGTAAAATGGAAATCCCTTATATTCTTGAGGATCGTTCCTATTCATCACCTTATATCTGTCAATGTGGTTATCATTTTGCGGATTTGGACAAGCGATTAAATACAATAAGTATGGATCAAATGAAGGATTACAATCTTTCAAAATGGTTATATTCAGGGAAACAATATAAAGAACGTTTAAGCGCATTATTCATTTTTGAAGAGTTTGAAACAAATCCCAGTTATACTGATCATGATTTTAACTATGAGCTTTCAGATCTCTTTAATTTCTTAAATAAAAGTAGCCACACTGTAACAACCAAAGAAAAATTAGACCAAACAAAATCCATTGAACAATTGATCGCTATCCGCGTTAATAAATTAGGAAAATCGTTCTACGCTTTCTATGATGGAAAAGAATCGCGCTTAGAAGACTTTCAAAAAGAATCATATTTTCTTTGTAACCAAATATTTAACTCAATCGCAAGACATATGAGAAAAACAATCCTTAGAAAACATATCCCATGCATTAAACAATTCACAAGAAGTGGGGGAAAATTACAAAAAAGTGAAATGTGCCCATATGCAATTTCTTATACTTTTTGGAGACTCGGCTTACAAGAATTTGAGGAGATTGAATATGTTGATAATTTTGGCATTTATCCATTTTCCAGAAAACATTACACAGCATATGGTTTTCCTATTAATAATGGTTTCTATTTTATTAATGAATTTATAAATGAGTATAAAAAGCATTATGAAAACAAAAGAGCTGTTTTTCATTGGATCATCAATCATTTTGTAAGTGAACTTATAATGGCCCATTTTAAAAGATGTTTGGTTGCTACCAAGAAATTTTTTAAAACAAATAAATTTGATACGAATTATTTACGAAGTTACGATTTTATTCCGCGAATGATGGGTGAACTACCTTCAGAAAATGATGGTAAATGTTTCATGTATGTAAAACACAATAGCAGCATTGAAGAATTAACCAAACATTTTTTATGTCCGAATAGCACGGTTAAGAAAAGAAGGGGACCCAATCAAAAATACGTGAAAGTTCATCCATTAAAAGCAATTTTTGACAAAATGTAGAATAAACGGATATTCCCGCTTGTCTTTGTTTTAATTTATATACCACTAAAAATTTCCTTCTGTCGAATCTTTCGTATGTTAAGGCTCATGCACAACTTAAATGTGATTGTATTTTTTGTCCTTTTTTCAACCAATTGTGTATTTATTTAATAATTTAATTTAGACATGAGGTTTGAACTCTTCTGGAGGTGGGTACTGTTGCTGAACATCCGGAAACGTCCACAACGTAATCAGAAACAGGCAACATGTGGCGATGAGCAGGAGAAGGTCGTATTTGCGGATGACATGTTCAAAGGCCTGGTACAGCATATGCCGGACGCAGAACATGGTTGTACCGGTTAAGAGAAAGAGGCTGATTAATAATAAAATGTTTCCTTCCTGAACGGTGAGCATTTCCACAATCATTGCTCCCATCATCCCCGCCATCACCGCGGTAAAAAACCCCTCCACCCCGGCCAAAGGATGTAGTCGGAGCCCCAAACTCCCTCCGACGATTCCGGCAATACCCATACTCAGCAAGGTTGATAACAATAGGTTCCCGTGATGAACGACTCCCGTGAAAACACCAATCGCTAAGCCGAAGACCATACTTAAGGCCATGGTGATCATCATCTGTTCCATAAGTATACCTTTATATTTGCAAATAAGGTACATGGTCAAAATCACAAGAAAATGAGTGCCAATAAATGCAATCATATACACATACCCCGTAGTCATCATAGATCCTCCTCGTCCATCCTGCCTATTTATATATTATGATTGACATGGCCAATTATGAAATCAATCATGATGATTTTTCATTGATCAAAAATAATATTTGAATACCCTATATGGGTATAGTATACTGATATGCATAAGGGTTGTTCCTCATTGAATAAGAACTTGACAAAGGAAGTGAACGAAAATTGGGCACGAAAAAACAAACTACGTTGAACATTTCAGGGATGACGTGTGCGACGTGTGCGAACCGAATAGAAAAAGGCCTTTCAAAAGTTGAGGGGGTATCGGAAGCAAACGTTAACCTGACGAATGAAAAAGCAACAATCATTTTTGATGAAAATAAAACTAATGTAAACGAGTTGATTGAACGGGTTGAAAAAACAGGTTATGCTGTTGAGTCGGATCGTATTGAACTTGCGATTTCAGGCATGACGTGTGCGGTTTGTGCGAACCGTGTGGAGAAAGCACTCCATAAAGTCGAAGGTGTGACTCAAGCGGGTGTGAATCTGGCCAACGAGAAAGCGTCTGTAAATTATATATCCGGAAAGACAGACATTGATACCATCATTGCTGCTATCGAAAAAGCAGGTTATGGGGCAAAACAATCTGTCGCCGAAAGTGCCGAAGCAGAAAAGAAGGAGAAAGAACGGCGCTATAAAAGACAAAGAAATGCTTTTCTTTTCGGGGCGGTCATTTCCATACCGTTTCTTGTGCAGATGATCGGAGATCTAACTGGCTATCAAGGACTGATGTTGCCTGGATCGGTTCAGTTTGTCCTGGCTACGCTTGTCCAGTTTACGATTGGCTGGCGTTTCATCCGCGGTGCATACAATTCCTTGCGGGGCGGCAGTGCGAACATGGATGTCTTGGTGGCCATGGGAACGTCGGCAGCTTACTTGTACAGCAGTGTCCTGTATTTTATGGGTGGGATGGAAGGCTTTTATTTTGAGGCTTCCGTCGTCATCATCACGTTGATTATTCTCGGAAAACTGTTAGAAGCCCGAGCGAAGGGCCGTACCTCGGAGGCATTGAAAAAGCTCATGGGACTGCAAGCGAAGACCGCGCATGTGATCCGGGATGGAGAAACAGTAGATCTTCCGATTGAAGACGTCCAGGTAGGCGATATTCTGCTTGTGAAGTCGGGTGAGAAAATACCCGTTGACGGGGAGGTCATTGAGGGACGCACCTCGATCGATGAGTCTATGCTCACGGGTGAAAGCCTGCCGGTTGAAAAGGAGACCGGTGATGCAGTGATTGGTGCAACCATTAACAAGCATGGGTCGATTAAGATGAAAGCAACAAAGGTGGGCAAAGATACCGCATTGTCTCAAATCATCCGTATGGTCGAAGAAGCTCAAGGCTCCAAAGCGCCCATCCAAGGTTTGGCAGACAAAGTTTCTGGTATTTTTGTTCCGATTGTCATCGGCATTGCAGCCCTGACCTTTTCGGCGACATTCTTCATCTCGGGATTCACACCCGCATTGATTAGTTCAGTTGCCGTTTTGGTGATTGCTTGCCCGTGTGCCCTCGGGTTGGCGACACCGACAGCGATTATGGTTGGCACCGGTAAAGGAGCGGAACATGGGGTTCTGATTAAAGGTGCTGAACATTTGCAAATGATGCGTGATGTGGACGCCATTGTTTTGGACAAGACTGGAACGATCACGAAAGGAGAGCCGGAAGTCACAGATGTTCAAGCCTTGGGCATGAAAGATACTGAATTGCTTCGACTGATTGCAAGTGCGGAACAAACATCGGAACACCCACTTGGTCAAGCGATCATTGACTGTGCAAAGGAAAGGGGTCTGAGACTTTCCGACCCGAAAGATTTTGAAGCCATTCCGGGACACGGAATTCAAGCAACGATCGATGGAAAGAACTTATTTATCGGGAATAGGAAATTAATGGAACGTCACGGTGTTGAATGGTCCTCGTTCCAAAACGAAATCGAGGCATTAGAAGGAAATGGAAAAACGGTCATGATGACAGCGGAAGGAAATCGTTTATTAGGCTATATCGCTGTGGCCGACACGGTCAAAGAAACATCACAGCAAGCCATCAAAGAGTTGAAGGAGCTTAACATCGAAGTGATCATGATCACCGGTGATAACGAGCGGACAGCACATTCCATTGCCGAACAGGTCGGTATTGGCCGAGTGCTTGCCGAAGTGCTTCCAGAGCGCAAAGCAGAGGAAGTGAAGAAATTAAAGCAGGAAGGCAAGAAGGTGGCCATGGTCGGTGACGGCATTAACGATGCCCCGGCCCTTGCAGCGGCGGATGTGGGAATTGCCATTGGAACCGGTACCGATGTGGCCATGGAAGCGGCGGATGTCACCTTAATGAGGGGAGATCTATTGTCCATCGTGGAAAGTATCCAGTTGTCACAGGCAACCATGAGGAAAATTAAGCAAAATTTGGGTTGGGCGTTCGGTTACAATGTATTGCTCATCCCTGTGGCAGCCGTTGGGTTATTGAACCCGATATTGGCAGGTGCAGCCATGGCCCTTAGCTCGGCATCGGTGGTCACGAACACACTGTTTTTAAATCGTTGGAAACCCAAGCACGAACAAACTGCTTCATGAATATCACCGGAAAAAAATATTTGATTAGGCATAGACCTTAGCCCGAAATTCAATTGGGCTAAGGTTATTTCATTTCATTTTGGTTGAAATCGACACAATGAGAGAGGCAGAGATAGCCTGGGCTATAGAATGTTTTTTGGATGATGTTCTGTTAGACCTTGAAAAGTTTTGCATTGATCGCCACAATTACTGTGCTTAAGGACATGAGGACGGCACCAACAGCAGGGCTTAAAATGATTCCCCAGGGGGCTAAAATTCCTGCAGCAAGTGGGATGGCCACAATGTTGTAGCCGGCTGCCCACCAAAGGTTTTGAATCATTTTCCGGTATGTGGCTTTAGACATTTCGATAATCGAAACAACGTCTGCGGGATTGCTTCGGACCAAGACAACGTCGGCTGATTCGACAGCAACATCCGTACCGGCACCAATCGCGATGCCAAGATCTGCATTGGCAAGGGCAGGGGCGTCATTGACGCCGTCACCTGTCATAGCCACTTTTAAACCTTTACCTTTAATCTCTTTCACTTTGTCCGATTTATCGTGAGGCAACACTTCCGCATAAATGTCATCTAAGTGGAGCTGCTTTCCGACCCATTCTGCAACCCGACGGTTATCTCCCGTCAGCATCATCGTTTCAATTCCCATTTCCTTCAGCTTTTTAATGGCAGCCCGTGAACTTTCCCTGATTTGATCAGCTAAGGCAATCATACCGTACAGTTCATCATCAACAATGACAAACACAACGGTTTTTCCTTCTTCCGAAAGTTTTTGAAACGATTCTTCGTCATACGGAAGATCCTTGTTTCGCACATAACCAGGACTCACAATTTGAACGGATTGACCTTCAACTGTCCCCGCCAAGCCTTTTCCGGTAAGGGATTCAAATGCTTCTGGCTCCGAATATTTAATTTCTCTCTCTTGTGCCTCTTTAACAATGCCGTGTGCAATCGGATGATCAGAATGTGATTCGAGGGAAGCAGCTAGTTTTAATAATTCCTCTTCACTTTTCTCGCTAATAATGTCGGTGACACCAAAAGCTCCCTCGGTCAATGTTCCGGTTTTATCAAAAATGACCGCCTCTAATTGCCTGGCCCCTTCAAAACTGGCCCTGTTGCGAATCAATAACCCTTTTTTAGCCGAAAGTGAAGTGGACACGGCTACAACAAGTGGTGCAGCAAGTCCGAGAGCATGTGGACAAGCAATGATCATGACCGTTACCATCCGTTCCAGTGCGTAAGCAAAGGGATATCCTAAAGACAACCAGACAACCAATGTAACCGCCCCGACAGCAAGTGCGATATAAAACAACCACTTTGCCGCACGGTTAGAAAGGTCCTGTGTTCTGGATTTTGATTCCTGCGCTTCCCGCACAAGGTTGACCACTTGATTCAAAAAACTTTCCTCACCCGTTTTTTTGACTGCAACGGTCAGAGCACCTTCACCGTTCACCGATCCACCGATCACTTCGTCCCCTTTCTGCTTTGTGATCGGGATGGATTCGCCGGTCAGCATGGATTCATCGATCTCAGATTCTCCCCTCATGATTTCCCCGTCAGCGGGTACTTTTTCACCCGGTTTGATCAGGATATGGTCATCTTGTTTCAATTCGGAAACAGAAACATCCCTTGTGTTCCCATTCTCATCAATAAGATGAGCTTCATTTGGCATCAATTTGGCCAATTCCTCCAAAGCATTAGACGCTTGCATCACCGATCGCATTTCAATCCAGTGCCCGAGCAGCATAATGTCAATTAATGTAGCTAGTTCCCAGTAAAAATTTTGTTCGGCCAGGCCGAAAACGGAGAGTGAACTATATCCGTAGGCGACCACAATCGCAAGGGCAATCAATGTCATCATGCCGGGATTTTTTTGCTTGAGTTCATCCACCATCCCGGTTAGAAAAGGCCATCCACCATAAAAGAAAACGACAGTGGCCAGCGCAGACAAGAGATAGATGTCACCTGTAAAACGCCAATTCACTCCAATAAAATCCTGAATCATGGGTGAGAGAATTAATATCGGAACGGTTAAAATGAGGGATATGTAAAATCGTTTTTTGAAATCCTCTATCATATGTTCATGGTGATGATGATGTCCTTCATGTTGGTCGTGCCTTCCGTGGTCATGTTCGTGATGGTCGTGATGATGGCCATGATGATGGTTATGATCATGTTCTGTATGGTTATGCATTGAAAAAACATCTCCTCTCTATGGAGTATCTTAAAATACCAATCATGGGTATTTTCCCCTTTTTACAAAAAAGCAAACAGAAATTTTAAAGCCAATTTGCATATGAAGACATCGGTTTGTAAAACTTTTGACATGGCATACCTTATAGGGGTATATTATTTATTAGAGGGAGGTTGGGAGTGATGAACGAGGAAAGGCATGATTTGTCCATGCAGCCGGACAAGAAACCGGCTATTCCACGATCTAATGGTGAGAAGGAAAAGATTAAGAACCGATTGAAACGGATTGAAGGGCAGATCCGGGGATTAGAAAAAATGGTCGATGATGATCGTTACTGTGTCGATATTTTGATTCAGATTTCTGCTGTGCAAGCTGCTCTAAAAAAAGTCGGCTTTACTTTGCTTGAACGCCATACGAAAACGTGTGTGTCCCACTCGATTCAATCAGGGGACGGAGAAGAAATGATTGAGGAGCTCATGAAGGTGATTCAGCACTATTCAAAATAGATGATGAGGTTTTTTTTGAAAGGGGGTGAAAGCATGGAACAAGTAACATTGAACATTAAAGGAATGTCGTGTGGTCATTGCCAATCGGCAGTCACCAATGCTTTAAAAGAGTTGAATGGAGTCGAAAAAGTTGACGTTCATCTCGATAAAGGCACAGCAGATGTGGCGTACGATGGATCAAAGGTGACGACCGAAAAGATGAAAGAAGCTGTCGAAGAACAAGGTTATGATGTTAATTAATGAATGATATGCACCGGCTTTATCGTCGGTGCTTTATGTAAAAATCCATATGCAGTAATAAAACGGTTCACTAAATATTTATTATCGAGGATTGGAATCCATTATATTACAGTAGAAATAAAAAATGAGTGTTCTGACCATTCTGTTACGCTCTTTATTTCTTATATCCCAAAACCTTTCCCCTGATATTATCTTTTAATAACGTACCAAAACCCCTGCTATCTACACTTCT
>CALBTX010000205.1 GCA_937967685.1 uncultured Bacillaceae bacterium
TCTTATCGCTTGATTGTAACATCATCATCACTTGGCCCAAAAGCAGATGAGCTTGTTCGCAAGCAAGAAAAACGTGTGAGTGTACTAACACTGGCGAGTATGCTTGAAAGTAATATAGATTGGAATTCATTCAATTGGGAGAAACCAGAAGAATTATCATTCGATAAAAAAGATCCTCTTCCACACCAACGGGAAGCTATCGACGCTGTTATTGGCGGTTTTTCCAGAATTGACCGAGGCAAGCTGATCATGCCTCCTGGGGCAGGAAAAACATTTACGGCACTAAAAATTGCGGAACGTTTAGTAGGAACAGGCGGTAGAGTCTTGTTCATGGCTCCTTCCATCGCTTTGGTTGAACAGACCATTATGGCTTGGATGGAAGACTCTCGTATTCCTCTAAGGATGTTTGCTGTAACGAGTGATTATACTGTTGGGCGAACGGATGATGATCAATTGGGAGATACAAGTGTATTGTCATATCCGCCCACAACAAATGCAGATGATTTGATTAAAGAAGTTTTATCTGTAGACAATAGCAAAATGACCGTGGTTGTTTCCACATATCATTCATCACAAGTCATTGCTGATGCTCAACAGAACGGTTTGCCGGAGTTTGATTTGATCATTGCTGATGAAGCACATCGCACAACAGGGGTTGTTAAAGAACAAGACTCTGATGATATGTCTTATTACCACATGGTTCATGATAACAACTTAATTAAAGGCAAAAAGCGCCTATATATGACAGCAACTCCCCGTGTGTTCATTCCACGAGTCAAGAAAAAATTAGATGAAGATGGATATGATTACTATTCTATGGATGACAAAGAGGTGTATGGAGAAGAGTTTTACCGTTTAGGTTTTGGCCAAGCTGTAGACCGTGGGATACTTTCCGATTACAAAGTGGTCATTTTGACTGTTGATGAGAAAGAAGTTCATCAGAAACTACTGGAATACTTGAACCGGGAAGATTCACCAGAAGTAAAAGAAGCAGCTAAGATGGTCGGTTGTTGGCGTGCCTTGAACGGTTATCTTCAAAACTCTAAAATAGTGCCACTCAAACGAGCTGTCGTTTTTACAGGCACAATCAGTGAGTCCAGACAATTTTCCAAAAAGTTTAAAGATACAGTGGAATTATATGCCTCTGAGATGATCAATGATGTAACCATTCGAACATTTGAAGTGGTTCACGTTGATGGATCCATGCCAGCCTCAGAGCGCAAACAAAAAATAGCATGGCTTAAAGAAAATTTTGATTCAAATGTCACTCGCATACTAAGTAATGCCAAAGTTTTAACTGAGGGGATAGATGTTCCTGCATTGGACGCAGTCATATTTATGCGTCCTCGCCGTTCAGTCGTAGATATTGTTCAAGCTGTGGGACGTGTGATGAGAACAGCTAAGGATAAAAAATACGGTTATGTAATTATTCCCGTACTCGTTAACCCGGAACAAGATCCTGAAGAAGCTTTGGACAAAAACGAAGAATTTAAAACGGTGTGGGAAGTACTAGGTGCTTTACGTTCGATTGATGATCGGCTGGATGCAGAAGTGAGGTCTGTCTGGCTTAAAGCCACAAAATCAAATACAACTGAAAAATATTTTGGAGATGATGACGACAAAATTATTATTGATGTACAAAAAAGATCAAATCAACTCGCTTGGAATTTGTTTGGAGATGAGTTGCGTCGGGTATTAATCGGACGGATAGTAGATAGGGTGGGAGATCGTCGGTATTTTGAAACATGGGCCAAAGATGTGGCTGAGGTGGCTGGCAGGATAGAGCGGCACATTGAGAGAGTATTACAGCATGACAGCGAACTTGGCAATCGTGCGAGAACAACCTTTGACAATTTTTTGCAGTCACTTCATGAAGTCATCAATCCGATGGTGACTAAAGACGAAGCCCTGTCCATGCTTGTTCAGCATATTATTACGAAGCCGGTGTTTGTTGCACTGTTTGATAAGTATGCTTTTTTGCAACACAACCCTGTCTCTCAAGCTCTGGATCAAGTGACGGAAGTTTTCCGGGATTTTATCGAAAAAGAGACGGGAGCCCTTGATGGATTTTACCGGAGTGTGCAAACACGGGCCAAAGGTATGGATAAAGAAACGGAGAGGCAATCTTTTCTTACTAATCTATATGATACGTTCTTTAAAACGGCATTTCCCAAAACAGCAGACCGTCTTGGAATCGTATATACACCGGTTGAATTGGTTGATTTTCTGATCAAAAGTGCGGATGCAATTTTGCGGGAAGAATTTTCGAGTTCCTTAGCAGATGAAGATGTCGTTATCTTAGAACCATTTACAGGTACAGGAACGTTTTTGTCACGGTTAATGCATATTATTCCCCCCGAAAAATTAAAGGATAAATATAACAAAGAAATATGGGGGAATGAAATACTGTTGTTGCCGTATTACATTGCCTTGGCTAACATTGAAAGTACATATTATGAAATAACAGGAGAACATAGACCCTTTGATGGACTTGTTTTGACCGATTCGTTCCAACTCATGGAAGATGAAGGTACAGCAGACAGTCAACTGTTCCCTGAAAAATACACAGAATCGTTAAGGAAACAGAAGCAGGCTAAAATTAACGTGATCATTTCTAATCCGCCTTGGT
>CALBTX010000206.1 GCA_937967685.1 uncultured Bacillaceae bacterium
GCTGCCCCCTTCGCTGAGAACAGTGAGGAACATATACGGCATGAGGTCGCTGAAATGATGCATGAGGGCATATTGTCCGTGGAGGATATTACTTACGGTTATTGTACGGAATTCATCATTCGTTTGCACCCTGAAAAAGTGTCTGCTTTTGATGAGCCTTCGTTTCGGGAGGACATTGGCCGTTACGGGGATTCACTGCTCGTCATTACAGATGACGACTTGGTTAAAGTTCACATTCATGCTGAACAATTGGATCAAGTGTTCAAAACGGCTCAAGCTCACGGTGAACTGCTGCGCATCAAAATCGAAAATATGAGAGAACAATTTAGGGCTGTTCAGGCGGGCAAACAGAATGATCAAGGTGGACAAGCGGTTCATTTCCGGGAAGAACAGGTCGAAGATGAACGGGACAGACGGGTCAGTGAAGAGGGACCGGAAATCAAGCAGCGGACTGAACCCCGCTCCGAAGAACCGGAAGGGAAAGCAGTTGGCATTATTACGGTGGCGTTTGGAGAAGGACTTATTCAAATTTTTAAAAGCCTGGGGGCGGACGTCGTCATCTCCGGCGGACAAACGATGAATCCGAGTACGGAAGATTTTGTCCAAGCGGTTGAACAGGTTCAGGCCGAAAAAATCATCATCTTGCCGAACAACGGAAATATCGTCATGGCAGCCAAACAAGCTGCGGATGTCCTTGACACACCCGTCAATGTTGTGCCCACCAAAAATATTTCCCAAGGCATGTCTGCGCTGCTCAGTTTCAACCCTGATTTGTCTTTGGCAGAAAATGTGGCCCAAATGAATCTCGTCAAGGATGAAGTGAAGGCCGGGGAAGTCACGCAGGCCGTTCGGAATACGGACATTGAGGGCATCAATATTAAGCAGGGCCATTTCATGGGCATTTTCGACGGGAAAATCGTGCTTGCCGCTCCCGACCTGAAGGATGCGGTTCTACAACTGCTGACCAAAATGATTGATGAGGAGAGTGAAATTGTCACCTTGATTTGCGGCAAGGAGGCAAACGAAGAACAAGCTGAACAAATCAAAGAGGAGATTGAATCCCGGTTTGCCGACATCGAAGTGGAAATTTATCAAGGGGGACAACCATTTTATCCGTATCTCGTTTCCGTGGAATAGCTTTTGTATGCATATGTTTTTAGGCTTGAGAAAGGTGGATCTTTTATGGCATTGATTAAAGTTGTCACCGACAGCACGGCGGATATCCCCGAAGAGCTGATTGCCAAATGGGATATTACCATCGTCCCTTTAAAAGTTCATTTTGGCACACGGTCATATTTGGACGGGCTGACCATCACCGCCGCTGATTTTTATGACAAATTAAGGGGACAGGAAGAATTGCCGACCACGTCACAACCTTCACCATCGGAATTTGTGGAAGCGTATCAAAAAATTGCCCGTGAAGCCGGGGAGGACGTACAAATCATTTCCGTGCACTTGTCTTCCGTGCTCAGTGGAACTTATCAATCGGCCAAAATGGCTCAAAACATGTTGGCGGACAGCATAGACATCGAGGTCATTGATTCGAAAAAAGCGTCATATGTATTGGGGATGATTGTCACCAGCGTGGCCGAAGCGGCCAAGCAGGGAAAATCAAAAGAAGAATGTCTTGCTTTGGCCAAGCGGATGATGAATGCGTCGGTCGTCTATTTTATGGTCGATACGCTGCATTATTTACAAAAAGGCGGTCGCATTGGCAAAGCGTCGGCACTCGTCGGATCACTTTTAAACATTAAGCCCATATTGTCACTGGATGAGGAAGGTTACGTCTATCCCGTGGAAAAAGTGCGGGGCAGTAAAAAAGCATTGTTGCGCATTTTTCATTATTTGCAGGAATACGCCGAGAGCGACCCGGTTCATGTGGCCATTTGCCATGCCGATGCGCACGATCAGGCAGAGCAAATCATGCATCAAATCAACGACCGGTTTCAGGTTCAAAGTTCGGTCGTGACGGAGATCGGTCCAGTGATCGGTACACACGTTGGTCCAAAGACGATCGGCTTGATGATGTACAAGGAGAAAGAGGAAGAGTAAAGTGGACAGACATGCCCATGCACACTCCCCAGCAGTGAACCCTTCCCACCCGCTGAAACAAACGGTGACCAAGCTGAAAGGTGTCGGGGAGAAAAAAGCTGAAAACCTGGCCAGGCTGGGAATCCGGACCATCGAGGACTTATTGTTTTATTTTCCGTATCGTTATGAAGACCGCCGTGTCCGGGATATAAGCACAGTGGAACATGAAGAAAATATCACGGTCATGGGCACCATTCACAGCGAAGCACACGTGCGTTTTTACGGACCAAAAAAATCCAGATTAACGGTTAAGGTGCTCGTTGACGGCTGCTTGATCACGGCCGTACTGTTTAATCGCCATTATGCCAAAAAACAGTTTAAAATCGGTCAAAAAATCCGGCTTTATGGCAAACTGAATAAACACCGTTTGCAAATCACCGTGCAAGATTATCAGCTTGGTCACCAAGCGGAAAGGAATGCTCAAGACAGGCTGCTTCCGGTCTATTCTGTCCACCATTCGCTCACATCGGGTGCTTTGCGCAAACTCATTTGCCAGGCTTTACAGGAATACGGGAAGCATATTTTTGAGATTTTGCCTGAGTATTTACTTGAGCGTTACCGCTTGCTGCCCCGTTCCGAAGCGGTCCGTTTGCTGCATGCCCCCAAAGATTGGGCGGAAGGCAAACAGGCCAGACGAAGAATGGTTTTTGAAGAACTGTTTTTGTTTCAGCTGCAGATGCAAACGTTAAAAAAAGTGCGTCGTGCGCGTGTCGACGGTCATGTTCAGCGTATTGACCATCAGGCCGTGCAGCGTTTTATCCGCTCCCTCCCTTTTACTTTAACGAACGCCCAGCAACGGGTGCTTGATGAGATTATCGGAGATTTGGAAGCAGAATCGGCCATGAATCGGTTGCTTCTGGGTGATGTCGGCTCCGGAAAAACTTTAGTGGCCGCCATCGTTTTATATGCCTCGGTTAAGGCGGGCTTTCAGGGGGCTTTTATGGCCCCGACGGAAATATTGGCTGAACAACATTATCGTTCACTCATGAGTTTTTTCCGGGGAACGAATATTCACCTGGCCCTTTTAACCGGAAATACAGCTGCACGGGAAAGAAAGGATATTTTAGCCGGATTGCAAATGGGAACGGTAGACGCCGTCGTCGGAACGCATGCGCTCATTCAGGACGATGTTTATTTTAAACAATTGGGATTGGTCATTACGGATGAACAACATCGTTTTGGGGTCAGGCAGCGGCAAAAATTAAGGCAAAAAGGGAAATCACCTGATGTGTTGTTTATGACGGCGACCCCTATACCGAGAACGCTGGCCATCACCGCATTTGGGGATTTGGACGTCTCCATCATTGATCAATTGCCGCAGGGCAGGAAACCGGTGAAGACGTATTGGGTGAACAGCCATATGTTTGATCGCGTCATGACCTTTCTGCGTCAGGAGGTTTCCAAAGGCCGCCAAGCCTACGTCATTTGTCCGTTGATTGAAGAGTCAGAAAAGATCGATTTCCAAAATGTCATGGAGTTGCACGCCTTATTAACTTCAAAATTCCCTCAATTTACGATCGGCCTGTTGCACGGACGCTTGCAAGCAAAAGAGAAAGAAGAGGTCATGCAGCGCTTTTTGAACAATGACATCCAAATATTGGTTACCACGACGGTCGTTGAGGTCGGGGTGGATGTGCCGAATGCGACTTTAATGATCATTCAAGATGCAGAACGTTTCGGCCTCTCGCAGCTGCATCAATTAAGGGGACGCGTCGGCAGGGGAGTGCATCAATCATATTGTATTTTACTGGCTGATCCGAAGACGGATGTCGGTAAAGAACGGATGCACATTATGCAATCGACTGCCGACGGTTTTGAGGTGGCCAAACAAGATTTGAAACTCCGCGGCCCGGGAGAATTTTTCGGCACGAAACAGAGCGGCATCCCTGAATTCAAACTGGCTGATCTGATTCACGATGCTAAAATATTGGAGGTTGCTCGCCGAGATGCACACGATTTAGTGCAAAGCCGTTCATTCTGGGAGGACAAGGAGTACGAACGGTTGCGCGCCTCTTTAAAAGAACAGGGTGTGTTTGAAACACAGAAATTGGATTGATCTGTCCCGATGAATTTCAGTCATTTAGGAAGTTTCAATGATGAAAGATGA
>CALBTX010000207.1 GCA_937967685.1 uncultured Bacillaceae bacterium
AGGAGGGTTGATCGGTTTTGGAGGTGCTTTTTTCGCCCTATTTATAGGCTCTGTGGATGAAGCCGTAAGCGGGAGCAGTGATATCAGCGGGTTGGGAGTCAGCGCGTTCTTATTTAGTGCTCTAGCCGTGATCGGTGCGATTGTAGTGAAATTTAAGGCGAAATTGGGCGGCTGGCTCATGGTCATCAGTGGAGTTGCCATTCTTATTTCGATCAGTTTGTTTGGCGTGGTCCCAGCTTTATTTTTAATTTCCGCAGGGTTAATGGGCATTTTTCGCCGGGAAAAAACCGATAGGAATATGACTGTATAAATGGGGGGAAGGTTGATGAGAAAGCTAAACTTGTGGCTGTTTATCGTCTTGATCGCTTTATTGGCTGGCTGTGGCTCAGGGATGAACTATGCTGGGGATACCCATTCTTCTGGAGACGGGGCCGAAGAACAAAATGCAGTGTCTAAAGAGAAAGCAGAAAGTGACAACTTCGCTTCTGAAGAAGATGAAAATACCGTTTCTGAAGAAAGCGACACGAGTAATACGGCAGAAGAAGCGTCAGAGCCCCAATTGGATATCGTGCAGTCGACGGGAGGCGCTTGGCAAGACTCGATTGATAACGTTTGGGTTCATTCAGCGGCTATATTTGAAAATACTGGCGATGTTCCAGTACAAATCGGTGAAACCCAGATGAATTTTACTAGCGAACAAGGAGATATCCTGGGTACTGCTGCCATGATTTACTCGGTGCCAGAGGTTGTTCTTCCGGGAGAGCGGGCCTTTATTGGTGAAACGACGACGCTGGAAGGAGTCACAGACCCGGAGGAGTATGAGGAGACGACCTACAATTTTTCATTTGATGTCACTGACGAAGATCCTCATTTACTTGAAGTGGCAGGGATAAAGGGGACACCTGGTAAAGATGAATTTGCTATGCCTTATACGGTAACCGGGGTAGTCAAAAATACAAGCGATGCATTACAAGATGATATCCGTATCGCCGCCGCTTTGTTGGCTGAAGATGGGACACTGCTTGGCGTGTTGACGGGCAGCGTGACAGTCGGGGTCAATCCCGGTGGTGAAGCCGGGTTTGAATTGAGTTATCCAGAAGTTCCTCGCGACATAGTAGATAAGGTTGAAACCATAGAAGTTCAGGCATACGGATGGACATGGTAATGTAAGGTTTTCCTTGTCTGTCAGGGTGGAGCGATGGAATGTATCCAGTTTACATCCATCCTGCAGGACAAGGCATTTTATTTTAATGTACAGTCCAAACGAAGAAAGGTTATTTATGGCAATATCATTTTTTGATAGAATGGTCATAGGTATATCGTCTCTATCATGATTTCAAATTGTTAATAGATGACAATTATTCAATAGAAAACCTTTATTTTTTAAAAGATAGTAAAAAAAGCAACAAATTGAAAACAGTCGTTTATTGAAATTTAAATCTTTGATAAGGGGAAAGGATAAATGTCTACCGCATTGTACAAAAAAGTGGATTACTCCTTATCCAGGCTGATCCATGATATTGACAACGGTGAAATCGGGCTACCTGATATTCAACGTCCGTTTGTTTGGCCCGCAAAAAAGGTGCGAGACCTTTTTGATTCCATGTATAAAGGGTTTCCCGTGGGATTTTTCTTGTTCTGGTCCAACGAGCATATGACTAAAACAAGACAGATCGGAGTTGATCGGAAGCAACATTCCATACCTCGCCTCCTTATCGTTGACGGACAGCAGCGTCTTACTTCTTTATATGCTGTTTTAAAAGGAAAACCGATCTTAACCAAAGATTACCGATCCCAGCATATTAAGATTGCCTTTAGGCCGGGCGATGAATCTTTTGAAGTAGCTGACGCAGCCATTAAAAGAGATCCTGAATATATTGCTGACATTTCAGAAATTTGGAGCATCGGCAAAAATTTTTATGAAGTGATTACAGATTTTCTTAACAAGCTCAAAGAGGCGAGAGCCAAGGAGAACAGGGACGTTACGCCAGAAGAGCAGAAGAAAATTAGTGAAGCCATTGCCAATTTGTATAGTTTACAAGACTTTTCTTTTACGGCTCTTGAAATCTCTTCGACCGTTGATGAAGAACAAGTGTCTGAGATTTTTGTCCGGATTAACAGTCGTGGTAAACAGTTAAATCAAGCCGATTTTATCTTAACTTTGTTGTCAGTCTTCTGGGATGATGGAAGAAAGGAGCTGGAAAACTTCTGTCGAGCTGCCCGTCAACCTTCCGCTGATGGCTCTCCCAGCCCTTTTAATCACTTTATTTACCCCGAACCTGATCAGTTACTGCGCGCTTCCATTGGTTTAGGTTTTAAACGGGCAAGATTAAAAAACGTGTATTCCATTTTAAGAGGGAAAGATCTTCAAACGGGGAACTTTTCCGAACAACGCAGGGAGGAACAGTTTGAAATTTTAAAAGAAGCCCAGGGTCATGTCCTTAATCTGCAAAACTGGCATGAGTTTTTTAAATGTTTGGTGCTGGCCGGCTACCGTAGCAGCGCCATGATTAGTTCTCAAACCGGATTAATCTATTCCTACGTTATGTTTTTAATCGGAAAAATTAATTGTTGTGTAGATCTTAATCGTCTGCGAAAATTAATAGCCAAATGGTATTTTATGGTTTCAATGACCAGTCGGTATACCACTTCATCTGAAACGATGATGGAGGAGGATTTGGTCCGGTTGAGGGGCGTGACAGATGCTGATACGTTTGTCAACGTATTTGAAAAGATTATAGCGGACGTGCTGACCAATGATTTTTGGAACATTACGCTGGTGAACGATTTGGAAACGTCTTCGAGTCAGAGCCCAGCACTACGCGCCTATTTTGCGGCATTAAACTTATTGGATGCCGAAGTGTTGTTTTCGGATATGAAAATTTCCGAACTTTTAGATCCAGCCTTACGGTCTAACCGAAGCCCCATTGAGAAGCATCATCTATTTCCCAAAAATTTTTTAAAGTCTATTGGCATCACTTCACGCCGGGAGATTAATCAGGTGGCCAACTATGCTTCTGTTGAATGGGCAGACAATGCCAAGATCAGTGATCTATCACCCGTTGAATACTTTCCAAAGTTCAGCCAAAAGTACAACCAAGATGAATTGAAGCAGATCATGTACTGGCATGCTTTGCCCGAAGGGTGGGAAGGGATGAATTACTTTACTTTTCTTGAAGAACGCAGAAAGTTAATGGCCAGAGTGATTCGTGATGGATTTAAGTGTTTGGATGAATGCTAGCGGAATGCCAGTGGGGAATTTCGTATTTTGATTGGCCTTACCTTTGAAATCCCTTGATGATCACTAAAAAACCTTGATACAAAAACTAAACTGTATTATTATCATTTTATAGAATGATAATAATACATGAAAAACATATCGAGGGGGTTGATGATGAAAAATACAAAAGCAGATCTCCTCTTGCATCCCATCCGCATGAAAATTATGCAAACCTTTCTCGGCGGGCGACAATTAACCGTTCAGCAAGTCGGGGCAATGTTGCCGGAGATACCGCAAGCTACCTTGTACAGACACTTCAATTTACTGCGGAAGGCTGAACTTTTGACGGTCGTTGGCCGGAATAAAGTCCGGGGCACGGAAGAGAAAATATACGCATTGGTTGAACAAGCCGGCAACTTAAGTGCGGAAGATCTCAAACACGCGAGTCGAGAGGATCATTTGCGCTACTTCATGACTTTTATGGCTCATCTTCTGGATGGTGTCGATCAGTACTTACAGCAGGCAAGCAGTGATATGCACAGCGATGGCTTCGGTTATCGGCAGGCAGATGTCTATTTAAGCGACACGGAATTTGAGGAATTCCTCCAAAACTTAAGAAACGTGTTTCAACCAGTCATTAAAAATAACCCTGCACCTCACAGAAGGAGAAGATCGATTGCCACGATATTCATTCCCGAACCAATGCGGGAGCGTGGAGAAGAAAAATAATGCAAAATACAAGAAGAAAATCATGCAGAGACAAAGAGAATGAAAGAATGACGATAGGAGAAGAAAAAAATGTCGAGACAGTTTAAGGAAATAGACGTCACGATCAGGGGGAACGTGAATCTTCAGGGAACGCTCGCTTTATCTGATGAAACCGGGGAACCGGTGCCCGGTGTACTCATTTTGCCTGGTTCAGGCCCCGTTGACCGGGACGGAAATATGAAAAAGCCGCGTCTACATCTTAACCTCTACAAAGCATTGTCTGATATGCTGGTCCCAATGGGCTTTGCCGCACTGCGCTATGACAAGAGAGGTGTGGGAGAGAGTGAAGGAGAATTTTTAAAAGCGGGAATGTGGGATCTGGTGGAAGATGCGGAAGCGGCACTCGAACACTTAAAATCCCATCCACAGGTCGATGCGCAGCGAACGGTGATCATGGGCCATAGTGAAGGATGTATTTTGGCTGTGGCGCTAAGTGCTCGTCAACCCCAATCCATTCAAGGGCTTGTGCTCTTGGCCGGATCTGCCGAAACGCTCAAAGATGCGTTTGCCCGTCAAAGATCCTTAGTATATAAGGAACTTCAATCACTGAAAGGACTGAAAGGGTTCCTGGTTCGTTTATTCAAGGTGCCTGAAAAAGCCGAAAAGCAGGCACAAGATTTGATGCAAAAAATTCAGCTTTCCAAGACAGATACCGTGAAATACAAACTCAAAACGATTAACGCCAAATGGCATCGCGAACATTTTGCTTACAATGTGTTGGAAGATTTACAAAAAGTTTCCTGTCCGCTGCTGGCCATCACGGGTTCAAAAGACATGCAAGCCAATCCGGATTGCGTCCCCAAAATTGGCGAACTGGTTGGCAATCATGCCGAAGGCCACATCATTGAAAATATGAATCATATGCTAAGATTACAAGAGGAAGACGTTTCCATGCTCCGTTTACCAAAGCTGTATAAACGACAGAGCGGCCAGCCCCTGCATCCTGAATTGCAACCCATTCTCGGCGAGTGGCTGCATAAACATGATCTCGGGTGATGAGATGAACACATTGAAAAACATTTTCCTTGTTCTGACGATCAGTGCCCAACTGGCGGCCATCATCCTTGTTTTTGTGAACATCAGGACTGCCTTGGCTTTATTGGCCATATACGTTTTTGCACTCATCGTTTTGTTTGGTTTGCTCATTAAAGAACGGAGTAAAGAAAAAGAGGAGGAGAAGCATCATGATTATCGTCACTACTGATTACGTGCCTAATCAACAAATTAGGGAGTTGAAGGGATTTGTCAGAGGAAGTACGATTCAGGCCAAACATTTCGGTAAAGATATTATGGCCGCTTTAAAAAATTTGATTGGCGGAGAAATAAAAGAATATGAACAAATGTTGACTGAAGCCCGCCAGATTGCCATTGGCCGAATGGTTGAAGATGCCAAGGCCAAAGGAGCCAATGCCATCATCGGGGTGCGTCTGCAAACGTCTGCTGTCATGAGCGGAGCTTCTGAAATTATCGCCTACGGGACCGCTGTCGTCGTTGAATCAAAATGATCCAGCTTGGATGAGCTGGATCCTCCGGTTGATTCATATTGAATAGCGATGTCTCATGATTTCCTATTTTTTCAAGGGCATGTGTCAATTCCTGCTGCTTACATTTTCAGCCATTTTAATAAACCGGATTTCGTCTTCAATGGTGCCGCAGCTGGCACATTGTACGCGATAGTCGGGTCCTTGATAAGGAAGATGGAAAGGATCAAGTTGTTCAAGGATTTCCATTTCGCCTGTCTGAACGTTCATTTTGATGGGAGAATGCACTTGTTGAATGAGGTGAAATCGGCTCCTGGCTTGACAGGTCGGGCATGCGTATTGCGGCATGTCGTATCCCCCTTTGGATATATATGTGTGTCATACCACTTTTTATATTTCCGCAAAAGGTTTTTTTTATTCCCGACGGAGTATAGTATAATGTCATCGTCAGGGGTGATTTTCATGAACAACAAACCTGAATTGTTAGTGACGGCAAAAAATGTGGACGAGGTCAACCAGGTGATAGCTGCCGGGGCCGATGCGGTCTACATCGGCCATCAACAATACGGTCTGCGAGTTGCCGGGGATTTTGAACTTCCCCAAATTGAAGAAGCGGTGCATATCGCTCATAGTAAAGGGGCCAAAGTGTACGTGGCCGTCAATGCCCTATTCCATAACGACCGGCTGCACGGTTTGCCTGATTATTTAAAGGCATTGGAACAGATCGGTGTGGATGGCATTGTTTTTGGCGACCCGGCTGTACTGATGACAGTCAAGGAGATCGGATCATCCCTTCCTTTACACTGGAATACGGAAACAACTTCAACAAACTATGAAACGGTACGCTACTGGGCCAAAAAAGGGGCGACCAGGGCTATTATCGCCCGGGAATTGTCCCTGGACAATGTGCTGGCAATCAAAGCGCAAACCGGGATCGACATTCAGGCCCAAATCCATGGGATGACCTGCATATTCCAGTCGGCACGCAAACTGGTTCGAAACTACTTCAATCATATAGATGAGGATGCTCCCACGTCGAGGGAAGCCGGTCTCTATTTGAAGCAAAAAAAAGACGAAAACACGCACTATCCGGTATACGAAGACATCAACGGCACGCACATCATGAGCAATGAAGACATCTGCATGCTTGAACATATCCCTGCACTGATTGACGGACAAATTGACAGTCTGAAAATTGAAGGCTTGTTGAAGACGACCGAATACTTGGTGCGGGTGACCCGAATTTATCGTCGAGCGATCGACATGTACTGTGAGGAATCCGCTAGTTTCCAGGCCAATGTGCCCGCTTGGCTGTCAGAGTTGCAAGACATCCAGCCTCCGGAGCGTCGTTTGGGAACAGGTTTTTATTTCAAAGAACAAATTTACTAGCAAGACAACATTTGACTGGCAAGAAACAAAAAATAGCAAGAAAAGTTGCTAGCAAGAGTAACGTATTGATTGAAAAACCCGCTTAAAAGTATTGATTGGAGAACTGACTTAATGGACAGAGAAAGGAGCGGAGACTCATGTCAGCAACAACGAGCGCCAAACCGACACATGAAAAACGCCGGCTGCTGATCCGGGAAAAAGGGCCAACGGCTCAAAAGGAGAGAAGGATAGGTCCAGAAGATGGACAGGATGAACATAAGGAAGATGGACGCGATGAACATCAGGAACAAACGGTGCTGAAAAAGCCGGAATTGCTGGCGCCGGCCGGCAATTTGGAAAAATTGCAGTTTGCCGTTCGCTATGGGGCTGACGCCGTCTATATTGGAGGACAACAATACGGTTTGAGAGCTAAAGCAGGGAATTTTAGCTTTGAGGATATGGCCAAAGGGGTTGACTTTGCTTCCCGGTACGGGGCGAAAGTGTACGTGGCGGCAAACATCATTGCCCACAATGAAGATCTGCCGGGGGTACGGGATTATTTTAAAAAATTGCAGGAGACTGGTATCGATGCCGTGATCGTTGCTGATCCCGCCCTGATTGCATTGGGACGTGAAGCGGCTCCCGATTTGGAAATGCATATCAGCACGCAAACGTCGATCACCAACTGGAAAACGGTTCAGTTTTGGGCTCAGGAAGGCATTCCCCGCGTAGTCCTGGCCCGGGAAGTTTCCCTGGAAGAAATGAAAGAAATCAAGCGTCATGTCGATATTGAGCTGGAAGCCTTTATTCACGGAGCGATGTGTATTTCCTATTCCGGACGCTGTGTATTATCCAATCATATGACGGCCCGGGACGCCAATCGGGGCGGTTGTGCCCAGTCCTGCCGCTGGCCATATGAGCTGTACGGCCAGCGGCGTTTGAGTACGGACGACACACCGTTCACGATGAGTGCCAAAGATTTAAGCATGGTCGAGCATTTGCCTTTGTTAATTGACGCCGGGGTGGACAGCCTGAAGATTGAAGGCCGGATGAAAAGCATTCACTACATCGCCACCGTATGTAATGTTTACCGGCAAATCATTGATTCATATTGCGAAAATCCTCAACGCTTCCGCCTGAAGGAAGAATGGGTGGATGACATCTGGAAAGCCGCGCAACGCTCCTTAACAACCGCTTTTTATTTCGGGGACCCAACGGAAAAAGATCAACTGTTTGGCAAACCGGAGAAAATCCCCAAATACGATTTTGCTGCCCTTGTCCTTGATTATGATGAGGAGAGCGGTACGGCCACCTTACAACAGAGGAACAACTTCGGCGTCGGGGATGAGGTGGAGTTTTTCGGTCCCGGTTTCGTCCGCTTCAAGCAGAAGGTGAGCGCGATGTGGGATGAAGACG
>CALBTX010000208.1 GCA_937967685.1 uncultured Bacillaceae bacterium
AGGTCCGTCTTATGATGTAGACCGGCTTATGTGTAGGCCCGTCTTATGCTGTAGATCGGTCTTATGCTGCCAGCTGAATACCAGTAATGATACTCATTATCAATTAACCGGTACATCTTCATTCTAGCATGTGTCCTTATTCTGTCAACATGAGTTTTCCATTAAGAACAAATGAATAAGAACAAACGCAAAAATATGGCCGTTCAATCACTCAAGAGGTTCGATCACAAAATACGAGGGCTCGACCACTAAGAGGGGCTTGACCACTAAGAGGGGCTTGACCACTAAGAGAGGCTTGACCACTAAGAGAGGCTCGCCTTGGCGAACATGGACTCATCTTGAAAATGATATCAAAATACAAAGAAACAGCGGGGCCGTCCGGTCCAGAAATGGACTTTCCGGGAACGCCCCCCTGTTTTCTTCTCTTTCGATCCTACTCTACCACATCAAATCTTTGCGATGAAAAATTTTGCGTGATATGGCTAACGAAAGCAAACTGATGACAACGGTAAAGAGCACAATGATCATGAATGGATAGCTGAATAGGACTTCAAGTATGCTTGAGACGAACTCAATCAGCCAAACCACATTCAGTTTGTCAATAAACTTGCCTATCAACCCAACCAAGCCGATGAAGACGGCGAAAGAAATCAACTGGGTCATGAAGGCTTTCATGTAGCTGAATGCAAAGTACAGCGGTAGTGAAAAGGCCATCAAGATAATAACACCGCACAACCGGGTCAGTAAGGTGTATTCAGTCATCGGTTCGTAGGCAAAATAAGGAAGTCCCGCATGGGCCAGCCGATCAAGGACAAACTGATAGCCGAAAACGGTAAGGGCGAAGAGTAGACAAAAGACATAGCGGGCTGTAACCACCTTTTGTCTGGCTATGGGCAAGCTGACCATGTACTGATTAATCCCTGACACATTGTCATAATAGAACGCGTTGAAAATGAGGCCCAAGACCAAACCGTAGTATAAAAATCCTGAAGATAAATTGAGCACATAGGCGATCGGGATAAAAGCCAGGGTCATCAAAAGATAAGAAAAATTCATCCAAAAGTCTTTCTTGAGCAACGGGATCATTGTTCTGGCCCCTTTCTGGTCATATAATACATGATGTCCTCCAGGGAAGCCGGCTCAATCATAAACTCTTCTTCCAGTCCATGAAAAATGGACCGCTTCCCTTGCATCAATCCGGTAAACCCTTGAGAGGTTTCCTTGTGGCCTAAGAAGAGCTTTTTCAAGTCGGCATCCAACTGTTCGTTCGTCCCTTTGACAAGATAGTATTCGTCTCGAATATCAGCCATGCTCTTCTGCAGCACAATTTTCCCTCCGTAAATAAAAACAATCTCGTCCGCAATCTGATCCAGGTCTGTCGTCATATGGGTGGAAAAAAAGATCGTTTGCTTCTCATCGACCATTAATTCCTGTAACTCTTCCAATAACTCACGGCGAAAAATCGGATCCAGGCCTGAAGTCGGCTCATCCATGATGATCAGCTCCGGTCGGTGGGCTAAAGCGAATAAGAGAGAAGTTTTCATTCTCATGCCTTTAGAAAAAGTTTTGATCTTTTTCCTCTCTGGCAGCCGGAACTTATCCACATACTTTCGGTATCGTTGCTCATCCCAATCGGGATACAAAGGCGCACTGAACGACTTGATCTTGTTCAGAGTAAAATCGGCATACATATAAAGATTGTCATACACAAAGCCGATGCGCTTTTTGACATTGGCGTTCGTATTTCGCTCACCGAAGAGGAAAATGTCCCCTTGATCGGGTTTGATGATATCCATGATCAAACGAATCGTTGTACTTTTTCCCGAACCGTTCGGACCAATAAACCCGGTGATCAATCCCTGGGGCACGGTTAAATTGATATCTTCCATGGCAAACCCTTTGACTCTTTTGGTGACTTGACGTAATTTGATTGCTTCCATATTCAGCGTTCACCATCCTTGTAATAAATCCTGATCATATCCACCAAATCCTGCTCAGACAGGCCGAGCCGTTTAGCTTCCAACACCAATTCTTCCAACTGATTCTCAATCTCTCGAATTTGCCATTCCTTTAACACATGCGACTGCTGACCGGCGACAAACGTGCCTTTGCCAACGGAGGAAAACAGAAAACCTTCACTTTCCAATTCTTCATAAGCGCGCTTCGTCGTAATCACACTGACTTGCAAATCCTTGGCCAACACACGCATGGAAGGCAATAAATCCCCTTCCTTCAACTCGCCTTTCCAAATCTTCTCCTTGATTTGCTCCTTAATTTGCACATACAAGGGCGTTTTGCTCGTCTGCGAAATGAGAATATTCATCGCCTCGCCTCACAGTCTTTTGTATATATTGTATATATTACATATGTACAATATAAATATAGATAACAATTTTGTCAAGCAAAAAAGAAGTATGCTCCTATGCCCATGCACATACGCAAAAGACGTGCTTTGAACACCGCTTCTCCAAACTAAACCTCTTTCAGCCGGCAGCGCGACTAAAGTCACTAGTCCCAATGGAATATTGTGAATATTTAATAATTAACC
>CALBTX010000209.1 GCA_937967685.1 uncultured Bacillaceae bacterium
CCCATTTCGCTTTCATGCCCAATGGCACTGAGGCCACCAGACATCTTCCCGATTGGACGTTCTTTAATAAATGTTTCCATCAAACCAACTACTTCATTGATTTCACCAACTAGAAAACGAGCTAAATCTATAATATGGGCACCGATATCTCCCAAAGCCCCAGAGCCGGTAACTTCTTTTTGCAATCGCCAGACCAAAGGGAACTGCGGATCCATAATAAAATCCTGTAAGTATTGAGCACGGATATGATATATTTTGCCTAGTCTATTTTCCTGGATTAATTTCTTGGCCAATTGTACGGCCGGTGAAAAACGATAGTTATGCGATACCATATTGACTACACCGGCTTTATGAACAGCATCTAACATTTTTTTTGCATCTCTTAAGTTCAAAGCAAGTGGTTTTTCACAGAGCACATGCTTACCCGCTTGAGCCGCAGCGATGGCGAATTCAGCATGGGTATTATTCGGGGTAACAATATCAATTAAATCAATATCGTCCCTTTCAATGAGCTTTAGAGCGTCGGTCTCATAGGAAGCCCAACCGAAATTATCTGCGGCCTTCTTCACCGCCTCTTCATGACGACCCGCAATTGCTTGCATCACTGGTTTTGTCTCAGTATCAAAATAAAAAGGGAGATCACGATAGGCATGACTATGAGCCTTGCCCATAAACTGATACCCTATCATCCCCACTCTGATTTCTTTTTGGTTTACGCCCACCACATTTCACCTAACCTTTTTTTGATTAACTGCTGTTTTAAGAATGATACCGCTTTTTGAAAGCCTTCATCTACGGACATTAAGCTATCTTCATGTTCTATGCTGATGGCACCTTGATAGCCCACAAGTTGGAGTGTGCTTATCATATTTCTCCAAACCTCTTCTCCATGACCATAACCAATGGTACGAAAAATCCAAGAGCGATCGATCTCTTGCCTGTAAGGTTTAGTATCCAATACGCCATTTGTGGCGGTGTTTTGGGAGTCAATGGCTGTATCTTTGGCATGAAAATGCAATAATGCATTTTCTTTGGCTAATTCCTTAATGCTGGCCACAGGATCCATCCCCTGCCAAAATAAATGACTGGGATCAAAGTTACAACCTATATTGTCCCCACATTCTCTTCTTAAGCGCAGCATGGTCTCATTGTTGTAGACAACAAATCCAGGATGAGGTTCAATGGCGACTTGCACACCATGTTCTTTTAAGAATTGATCCTGCTCCCTCCAATAGGGAATGACCTTCTTTTCCCACTGCCACTCAACCACAGCTGAGAAGTCTTCCGGCCAAGGACAAGTCACCCAAACAGGATTTAGAGAATGTTCCGATTCACCCGGACATCCTGAAAAAGTAATGACATGTTGAACACCGAGTTTAGAGGCCAGTTTAACTGTATCAATAAAAGCTTCATGATCCTTCTGAGCCAGTTCTTGATTCGGATGCAGCGGGTTGCCATGACAGCTTAGAGCACTAATTTCTAACCCCCTGCTTTCTATGGCGTCCTTAAATTTATTCAGTTTAGTATCGCTAGCTAA
>CALBTX010000210.1 GCA_937967685.1 uncultured Bacillaceae bacterium
TCCATCTGCATCGTTTCCAAATTGTCGCTCGTCATCGATGAAAATGTCGTCGCCAGTTTAACCATATCTGAGAAAGGAATGTCCGTCCTGACATTATCCCCCATAATATTCAGGATTTCAGTCACTTTTCCCACCGTTCGCAAGTTTAACGACTGATCCATGATGGCACTAATCATTTGACGTTGACGCCGCATCCGGCCAAAGTCACCTTCTTCATCCTTACGGAAACGAACGTAATATAACGCTTCATCCCCATTGAGCACCTGTTTTCCTTCCTCAATATCGATGGTCACTTGATCGATGACATACTCATGATACATACTTTTTTCAACGTCAATTTCTACCCCGTTCATCACATCATCAATAAATGATTTGAAAGCTTCAAAATTCAGGGCCAGGAAATAATCGATGTCGATTCCCAAAAAGTTTTCCACCGTTTTTTTACTTCTTTCCACCCCGCCGTACAAAGCATGGTTGATCTTCGTCTCTTCACCCGTTTCGGCAATGGTGACATATGTGTCGCGAGGAATAGATAAAAGTGAAATTTTTTCTTCTTGCGGATTAACAACAGCCACCATCATTGTATCTGAACGGCCTTTCAAAGTATCGCCCATCCCCTGATTATCGACACCGAGTAAGAGCACGGAAAAAGGTTCGGTATGAGTCAGTTCTTTCTGCGGCAAATCATCGCCGTCTCCCTCTTTCGCCTGGCTTGCCCCACCTCTGTCGTCATATATTTTATTCCAGGCCGTATACATTTGAAAACCGACATAACCGGCATAGGAAAGAATCGTCAGACACAAAATCAAACTGAAAAACAACAAAATCCGTTTGAGTCTCCCCTTTTTTCTCGTACGCCTGCTCTCTGTTCTTCTCATCACGAATTTCACCTTTCCCCGTCAGTATGATAGTTGATATGATCCTTATATATGTTTGAGTGTTTGACGATAATAAGCAATCGTTTCAGCTAAACCTTCTTCCAACGGTGTAGACGGAAACCAGTTCAAATCTTCTTTGATCCTAATATTGCTTAGACAGCTCCTGTAAATATCCCCCGGCTTTTCAGGCTGATAAATCGGGGGTATGGAAGTATTCATTAACGCTTTGATGTGCTCCAATATATTCTTAACACTTTCTTCTTTGCCGGAACTGACATGGTATATGCCGCTTTGCTCGCTTTCTACGGATTGACGCACCGCCCGGGCGACATCCTGCACGAATACAAAATCACGGGTTTGATATCCGTCACCGTATATGATCGGTGAATCTCCATTGATTAAGTTTTCTATAAAAACGGAAATGACTCCCGCTTCCGTAGCCATGTTTTGTCTTGGACCATAAACGTTGGCAAAACGCAAAATGAGAGAAGAAATCCCGTGCAAATGACAAAACAGCTCAATGTACTGTTCTCCAGTCCATTTGGAAATGCCATAAGGGGAAAGGGGGGCTGGCGGGGTTTCTTCCGTGATGGGCAGATGTCGAACTTGACCGTACACAGCAGCGGAAGAGGAATAAACGATTCTTCTGACATGAAAATCCCGGCAGTTCTCCAGCACCTGCAATGTTCCCAAAATATTATTCTGCGCATCCAGCTTCGGATTCCGGATAGAGTCGGGCACATTGCTTTGAGCGGCCAAATGCACAACAACGCTGGGGTGGAAATCCTCAAATATCGTTCTTAGTGCGGTGGAAACGATATCTAACTCATAAAAGATCGCCGCATCCGCAATATTGGAGCGCTTCCCGCTCCCCAAATGATCGACGACCGCCACCTCGTAGCCTGCTTTCAGCAGCTCCTCCGTAACATGGGAACCGATAAATCCTGCTCCACCTGTGACTAACACTTTTTCCATGATCACTCTACCTTTTTGTCCGCTGGTAACGGCTATGATTTAAGCGCCCAGAAAAATGTCTTTCGATTTGCGGGATTTTTTTTTCCGCTTGTCACGCTCGTCCTGAGTCCCTTCAGCCCTTGTTTTATCCAAAAGAACGATGAACGTACGCAATATGATGACCAGATCCAGCCAGAATGAATAGCTGCGGATATAGTACAAGTCATAACGTAATTTGTCTTCGACATCTGTGCTGTATTTGCCCATGATCTGGGCATATCCGGTGATGCCCGGCTTGACTGTGCTGCGATAATGATAATTTTGATACTGCTTGCTCAACTGTTTGATGAAAAAGGGTCGTTCCGGCCGCGGGCCGACCAATGACATATCCCCTTTTAAGACATTGAACAGCTGCGGGAGCTCATCAATGCGCATAGCCCGCATCCATTTACCCACCTTCGTGATGCGATCATCATCTTCAGATGCAAGTACCGGACCGGTCTGATTTTCAGCGCCTTCCACCATTGAACGAAATTTATATATGGTGAATGTCTTGTTGTCTTTACCGACCCTTTTCTGTTTATAAATAATGCTTCCTTTGGGGTCCTCAAGTTTAATACATAGACCGATGAGCAGAAAAAGAGGTAACAATAAAATGCATAGAAAGAACGATACTCCGATATCAAATGCTCTTTTAATCACCTGCTGATCAAGGGTCAGACCAAACGGCCTAACCGACATGACCATGGTGTCATCAATCGAGGTGATGCTTGAGCGGGACATCAATAATTCATACAAAGTAGGAATGACATATACAATTTTATCATACTTGATGGCTTCATAAATGATCTCCGAATTTTTTTCTCTAGGTACATCGGGGCAAAGAACGACATAATCCACATGGCGGATCAAATGATTAATACGTTCGATAGACGTGTTCGGATGAACATGCTTCACTTTCGTCGCCTCGGCTTTAAATAACGGATGCTTGATCTGGGTGATCATCTTCTTCGCTTCTTCTTCGCCGATAAGTAATACTTTTCCGCTTCTCCTCCGTGCACTCAGGCTGATCAAGATGGTCTTCCAGGCGATTAAGAACAAAATGATAAGGACATAAGCAATCAATATGACCGAGCGAGGCAAAGCGAATTCACGGAACAAGAAGGATGCGGCCATGGTCACCAATGACATGAAAGTGACCGAAACAAGCACTTTGCTGATCATGTCCCACATGCTTCGGCGAAAAGGGGCGTAAAGTTCGTAGACGGATAGGAAAAACAAGGCAATCAATAAAATCCACGGTGACAAGGACAGAAAAGAGTCCCAGTTACGTTCTGGAAAAGAATGGTATCTCAAATAAAAAGCGGCAACATAAGCCAAAAAAACCAAACATAAGTCAACCGCTAAAATGAAAAGTCTATGTGCCCGAAATTCATACCCGTTGTTTGGCATGGAACTCTCCATCCTTTATCACGTGCCGTCTGATGACGTATATTTGACAGCGTTGCCTGTATTGTATAGTCGCTCAAAAGATAATTATGTCGAAATAGAGAGAAAAAGTCAATGAACAATTTCGTACACGATATTTCGATTCAATGCAGGTTTTTGTCACTTTATATAGGATATTCGTATTTCTTGACGCATTTACTACCTGAT
>CALBTX010000211.1 GCA_937967685.1 uncultured Bacillaceae bacterium
GCAGGATCATCAGCCGGCGCTTCTGTTCCAGGTGTTTCTGTTCCCGGATCGTCAGCCGGATCTTCGGCCCCGCCGCAGGCGGCTAAAGCGAAACTAACGGAAACCAACATGACCAACAACAGCAATAATCTCTTTTTCATTGTGTAATCCCCTTTCTTTTTATCGTTAGTTTCGCTTATACTTTTCGTCTTTATACCTCCTTTTTGGGGGGCGTTGGAAAAATTTATGATCATAGACCTACCTTATTCTGCCATCACGAATAACAAATCATCCGTCTCGATTTTATCCTGTTCAGATACGGCAATGCGTTCAATGACACCGTCTCTCGGCGCTTGAACGGTCGTTTCCATCTTCATCGCTTCCGTAATCATGACCGGGTCGCCCTTTTTCACTTCGTCCCCCGCTGAGTGCAATATTTTCAATACCGTTCCCGGCATGGTGGCCCCGATTTGATGCGGATCGGCCGGATCCGCCTTTTCTTTGGTGAGGATCTCTCCTCCGGCATGTTGATCGATGATGGCAATTTCTCTCGGCTGACCGTTCAATTCAAAGTAAATCGTTCTCGTGCCGTCTTTTTGCAGGTCGCCAATCGAAATCAATTTGATCAACAATGTTTTGCCTTGTTCAATCTCGACCATCGTCTCTTCACCGGGGCGCAAGCCGTAGAAAAACGTCGGCGTCTCGAGCGGGGACACATCGCCGTAGCGCCTGCGGTGCGCTTCAAAGTCTTCAAATACTTTCGGGTAGAGCACGTAGGACAGTCGCTCCTGCATATTGAATGAACGGCCGAATTTTTCTTCCAGGGTTTGACCGATTTGTTCAAAATCGACGGGCTCAAGCAGCTGTCCGGGTCGGCAGGTGATCGCTTCCCTGCCTTTTAGAATAATCTTTTGCAATCTTTCAGGGAATCCTTGATACGGCTGGCCTAAATAGCCTTGGAAGAATTCGATGACCGAGTCGGGAAAATCGAGGGATTCCCCGCGCTCATAAATGTCTTGTTCGCTTAAGTTATTTTGGACCATGAATAAAGCCATATCTCCGACCACTTTGGAGGAGGGGGTCACCTTGACGATGTCCCCAAACATCTGGTTCACCGTCTGATACATCTCTTTCACTTCTTGAAAACGGTCCCCCAAACCGACGGCTTTGGCTTGCTGTTGCAGATTGCTGTATTGGCCCCCGGGCATTTCATGCTGATATACTTCCGTGCTGCTGGACAACAGGCCGGCCCCAAATTCTTGATAATACTGACGGACATCTTCCCAGTATTGGCTCAGTTTGTCCATGTTGGCCAGGTCGAGTTGCGGCTGGCGTTCATGCCCCTCCAGACCGGCCAAGAGGGCATTCAGGCTCGGCTGAGAGGTCAGCCCGGACATGGAGGAAAGGGCGACGTCCACAATATCGACGCCGGCTTCGACCGCTTTTAAGTAAGTGGCCACACCGTTTCCGCTGCTGTCGTGCGTATGCAGATGGATGGGCAGATCGACCGCCTCTTTCAGGGCGGAAATGAGGTCGTAGGCGGCAAACGGTTTTAAGAGGCCGGCCATGTCTTTAATGCCCAAAATATGAGCACCCGCCTTTTCCAATTCTTTGGCCATGTTGACATAGTAGTTCAGATCATATTTTGTCCGGGAAGGATCATGGATGTCCCCGGTGTAGCAAATACTGGCCTCGGCGATTTTGCCGCTCTCCCTGACGGCTTCGATCGCCAGTTGCATGCCTTCAATCCAATTCAGGCTGTCGAAAATGCGGAACACATCGATCCCGCTTGCGGCCGATTGACGGACAAATTCCTGGATGACGTTGTCCGCATAGTTTTTATAGCCGACCGCATTGGCGCCGCGCAGCAACATTTGAAAGAGCAGATTGGGGATTTTTTCACGCAGCTGCTTCAGCCGGTCCCACGGATCTTCTTTCAGGAAGCGCATGCTGACATCGAAGGTGGCCCCTCCCCACATTTCCAAGGAAAAGAGGTTGGAGGCCAGTTTGCCGGTGGCCTCGGAAATGGTCAGTAAATCCCGGGTGCGCACGCGCGTGGCATACAATGATTGATGCGCATCTCTGAAGGTTGTATCCGTCAAAAGGACGCTTTTTTGGGCTTTGATCCAGCTGACGAGCCCCTCGGCCCCATGTTCATCAAGCAGTTGTTTCGTGCCTTGCGGATAGTCCTGAGCATAAGGAACGAGCGGAACGCGCGGTGCCGGGTAAGCGGGCTTGTGCTTCACCTTTTCCAGCCCCGCTTCGTTGACCATCGTTTGACCGATAAATTTTAGAATTTTTGTGCCTCGATCGCGTGGTTCATGCAGTTCAAAAAGTTCAGGCGTTTGATCCACGAAAGAAGTATGATAGTCGCCTCTCAAAAACGCTTCATGCTCGACGACGTTCACCAGGAAGGGAATGTTTGTTTTCACGCCGCGAATGCGGAATTCTTTCAAATTGCGGGACATTTTGGAGGCGGCTTGTTCATAGGATACGGCATGCGTTGACAGTTTGACCAAGAGTGAATCGTAATGCGGAGAGATGACCGCATTCGGAAAACCGTTCCCGGCATCGAGGCGCGTGCCAAATCCTCCCGCCGTCCGATAAACGAGCAGTTTTCCCGAATCGGGCATGAAGTCGTTCGCCGGATCTTCAGTCGTAATTCGGCACTGGATGGCATAGCCTCGACAGGTGATCTTTTCCTGAGGCGGAATATTAAGCACCTCGTCGTGCAAAGCATGTCCGGCAGCGATTAAGATTTGAGACTGAACGATGTCAATGCCGGTGATCAATTCCGTGATCGTATGTTCGACCTGCACCCTGGGATTGACCTCGATGAAATAATAGGCACCGTCATCGGTGACAAGAAACTCAACCGTCCCCGCATTGACATAGCCCACATGGCGCATGAGCCGCACGGCCGCGCTGCATATCTCCCGGCGCAATGCATCCGACAGGCCCACGCTGGGGGCCACTTCGACCACTTTTTGATAGCGGCGTTGAACGGAACAGTCCCGCTCAAACAAATGCACGAGATGGCCCGCTTGGTCACCCAAAATTTGGACTTCAATATGTTTAGGATTCTCCACATATTTTTCCACATAAACGTCGGCATTACCGAAAGAGGAACGGGCTTCCGAACGGGCGCGGTTGTACGCCTCCTCCACTTCATCACGGCTGCGCACAATGCGCATCCCCCGGCCCCCGCCGCCGGAGGCCGCTTTAATAATGAACGGATAGCCGTGTTCTTTAGCAAACAGCAGAACCTCCTGCAGAGAAGATACCGGATCTTCCGTGCCGGGAATGACCGGAAGTCCGGCAGCCAAGGCCTGTTTTCTCGCCTCTACCTTATCGCCGAATTTTTGCAGCAATTCAGGGGAAGGACCGATAAAGACAATCCCCTCTTCGGCGCATCTTCTGGCAAATTCAGCGTTTTCAGACAGAAACCCGTAGCCGGGATGGATGGCCTCCACTTCATGCCGTTTGGCAATTTCGATGATCCCTTCCATATCCAGATAGGCCTCAATCGGGCCTTTTCCCTGGCCAACGAGATATCCTTCATCCGCTTTGAAACGGTGCAGGCTGGTGCGATCTTCTTCCGAATAGATGGCCACGGTACGAATATTCATTTCCGTACAGGCCCGGAATATGCGGATCGCTATCTCACCCCGGTTGGCCACTAATATTTTGGAAAATGGTTTGCGCTGCGACATGCTCATATCTAGCTCCCTTCAGTTGGTCTATGACATTTATGTTGTGATCATGTTTTAAGCATCCTTGTCAGAGAACAAGGAGAAAAAACAATCATTGTCAATCAGCTCTCGTATAACGAGACACATTCAAGAGAATGCCGACGGAAATCATCGTCAGCAGCAAGGAAGAGCCCCCATAGCTCAGAAAGGGCAGGGCAATTCCGGTCACCGGCAGGAGTCCGCTGGCGACCCCTATGTTGATCAACGTCTGAATGCCGATCATGGAAACGATCCCTATGCCCAGCAAAGTGCCAAACGAATCAGGCGCTTCTGTGGACACCTTGATTCCCCTTAAAATGAAGCATAAGAACAAAACCAAAACGAAAATAACACCAATCAGGCCCAATTCCTCGGCAAGAACGGCGAAAATAAAATCGGTATGAGCTTCAGGCAAATATAAATATTTCTGGATGCTGTTGCCAAACCCGCTCCCAAACACCCCGCCGTTGCCAATGGCATACAGAGACTGGATCAGCTGATATCCGTCTCCACTGGCATCTGACCAAGGATCGCGGAATGATGTCAACCGTTCCAGGCGGTATTGCGCACTGAAGGTAAAGAGAAAAAACAAAACAACGCTTAAGAGCCCTAACCCAAACAGGTGTTTAAACCTCGCTCCGGAACAAAACAGGATGACCATGGAAAAAATGATTAAAGACATCGCTGTACCCAAGTCGCGCTGCAAAAGAATCAAAAAGAAAAAGAGCCCGACAATAAAGAGCGGAGGGAGAATCCCCCTCATGAAATGATCAATGTATTCCTGTTTTTTGGAATAGATTGAAGCCAAATAAATAATTAAGCCAAGCTTAACAAATTCCGAAGGCTGTATGGTCACAAAACCAAGATTTAACCATCTCTGTGCGCCTCCCCTGGCCACACCCAAATCAGTCAGAACGAGAACCATCATGACCAATAATACGAGAAGCAATGCCGGAACGGTTTTCCGGTAGATACGGTAGGGAATGTTCATTGTTATATACATCAGAAAAATGCCGATCACAGCCCACATCAATTGCCGTTTAAAAAAAAAGGAACTGTCTTCAAAATCCATATAAGCCTTGATTTGACTCGCACTGTAGATCATAACCAAACCGAGCCCCAAGAGCATAAAGGTAATGATCATAATGGTAAAATCGGGTTGTCCTTGTTCATGTTGTTGATTTTCCGTCTGACGTTCTCTCATGGTCAACCTACCTTCGCTTCCAATTGACATCCCCACAGGTCAATCCAAGGGTATACGGCCGGTTTCAATAAGTATATTATTCGAGAATAATGACCGATTTCCCTGCCGTTAACACCAATTAATTTTTTTGCAGTCGTTAATCAACACCAAAAACCCGGTTTTGTCGGACAGAAGACCTGATCCAAACCGGGTTAAAAATATGCTATAATGGATGGGCGATTTTTAAGAGGCCGAGCAGATCTTAAAAATCGCCGCTGTCATTGGC
>CALBTX010000212.1 GCA_937967685.1 uncultured Bacillaceae bacterium
ATTTACAAAACGAAAGGATAAAAAAACAACTGGATATGGAACGTGTCAAGTTTGCTTATCTTTCGGCACGCAAGCAACTGGGAGTCCCGGTTATGGCAAAGCCGGGGACGAAAGCGTTCAGAGAGTACCTTTTGCATAAAGAAATTATATCGTCTTGCAAAAGTAACATTGCCTATGCTTTGGGACACATCAATTCGCATGTCCGTTATGGAAAGGGAGGAAAACACCGTGTTTTATCTGGCCGTGCAGGTTCTGACGAAAAAGGAATCCAGGATAGCGTGCATGATCGAAAAGGAAGGTAAACGTCACGGTGTCAAATTGGATGTTTTTGTGCCGGGGAAAGATGTCAGCAAGTATGGCGAAAAAAAAGTGGATGGAATACATGTTGCAGAGCTTCCCGGCTACGTCTTTGTTGGTTTTGAGCGTTGGGAAGACCGGCTGTACCGTATAATCAAGGACACTTATGGGGTTATACGTGTATTGATGGGGCAATTAATCCCGCACCATGTATGGCGAAAAGGGGACAAAAGACCCAAATATACATATTATGGCACCGGCATCATGTCTAAAGACAAACTGGTTCCCTGGATGTCCCGTTCAGAAGATGAGGTGGCAGTGGAAATTACTGAGGATAAAGAGGAACTGGCAGAAAGGCTGAAGCATCAAATCGCTAAATGCAGAGAATTTGTTGAGCAAAAGAGGACAAGAACAAAACGGTGGTTAGCCGTGTCGGTCCATTTGGTCAAAGATCTTTTCGATAACGCGACCCTTGAATTTTTGATGAACGAAAGGGGGACAGGTTTCAGAAGGATTTGGAACAGATTATCCATGTACTTAAATGAGAAAATGGTCTGTTGAGTAGGTTAAAGTATTGGCCGTATTTGGACCTGTCAGTTGTGAGACGGATTTCATTGCGAGGGTTGCGTTAAAGCAGGCGGATAATTGTGACGGTGTGGTAAACAAAACTGAATCGATTACTGCTACTGCCTGAATCTGTTCCGGATTGTGGGATAGCGAAGCTATGCTCAATTGATAACCATTATTTTCCAACAGAAGGAGGTGACTTTTGTGTCAAAGTGTTTACAGGGCGAACTTGGCCGTATTATCTACCGCAACGATGATTTTCTCATTGCGCTCCTAATAACCGATGATGGCCAACATATCGTAAAGGGATCAGTACTTGGCGTAGAAAAGGGCGAAAAAATCATGGTACATGGCGAATGGTCGGTACATCCAAGGTATGGTCGACAGTTTGAAATAGAGCGGTGGGAGCGTCCCCTTCCAGCCACAAAAGAACAGGCGATTGCCTTCCTCTCAAGCGGATTGATTAAAGGTTGCGGCCCTAAACGGGCCAAAGTGATCGTTAACCATTTGGGAGCGTCTGCTGTTGAAGTGATGATGGAACAGGGTGAATCCGCCATCCGGCACATCAAGGGCATAGGGGAAAAGAATGCCCGTACCATTATTAAAAGCGTAAAATCCAATTTTGAAGTACAGAAAATCATTGGTAAACTCAGCCAGTACGGAATCAGCACAAACATGGCTATGAAAATTTACAAAGAGTTTGGTTCAAACACCGTCAGTGTGGTCAAGGAAAACCCGTACCTGCTTACAAAGCTGGACTTGGTTGGTTTTCTGAAGGCAGATGAGATCGCAAGAAAAGTGGGCGTATCTCCCTTATCCGGCTATCGGGTAGAGGCGTGTGCCGACTATGTGCTGAAAGAGAAATGTTTGTCACTGGGACATTGTTATCTGCCGGAAAACGAACTGATAGAACAGACACTTAAAGTTTTAAACCATAACCAGTCGGAAAACGAGCAAGTCACATGGGAGGATGTGAGTCGATCCATTTACCAGTTGGAACTCAAAGGGCGGTTGATCTTTGAGGAAGGTTCTGTTTATCCCAAGTACTTACACACATATGAGACACTCACGGCCTGCAAACTGTCAAAACTGACAGATTGCCGGGATGGGGACGGAGCGATGCCTGAACAACTGGACGCATGGATCAAGGATTATCAACGCAGAAACGGCATTGTTCTGGCGGAACGGCAACGGGACGCCATTCGACGGTTATTGGCGTACAATGTCCTTATCCTGACAGGCGGACCTGGTACTGGGAAGACAACAGTCACGAAGGCCTTGATCGACATTTATCGACAAAAGAACAGGGATGCTTATATTGGCTTATGTGCCCCAACGGGAAGGGCAGCACGGAGACTGGCTGAAATTACAGAAATGGGGGCATCCACCATCCATTCCATGATCGGTTTCCGGCAAGGGGAGGAACCCGAATACGACCGGCACAACCCGTTACCCTATGACTTCATCATCGTGGATGAAGTGTCCATGATGGATATTCAGTTGGCCCATTTTCTTTTGGAAGCTGTTAAACCGGGAACCAAAGTCCTGTTTGTGGGAGACGTGGATCAGTTGCCATCTGTCAATCCGGGTAATTTCCTGAAAGATATGATTGAAGCCGGTATACCAACGGTCAGGCTCACGGAAATCTTCCGGCAGGCACAGGAGAGTCAGATAGTCGTCAATGCCCACCGGGTCAATCAGGGTCTTCCTGTTGTCATCGACGAGGCGAAAAAGGATTTTTACTTTATCCACCAGGAAAAGCCGGAATATATCGCTCAATTGATCAAAAAAAGCGTTCTCCGTTTCGTGCAGTTAGGTTACCGTATTGAGGACATTCTCGTTTTAAGCCCCATGAAAAAAGGGGTGATCGGGACAAAAGAATTGAACCGCATTTTGCAGGAGGCCGTCAATCCCGCCCATCCTTCCAAAGACGAATGGAAAGTGGGAAAGACCATTTTCCGTCAGGGAGACAAGGTGATCCACACCAAAAACAACCGGAAGAAGGGCCTGAATAACGGTGAGATGGGCGTTGTGAAACGTGTAGGTGTTTATTATGACGAGGACGGACAAGCCCATGAAGCATTGTATTGCACTTTTATGGGGCAGGAAGTGTTCTACCTCAAAGATGAATTGAAGGAACTACAATTGGCCTATTGTATCACTATTCACAAGTCTCAAGGTGGTCAGGCCCCTATCGTAATCATGCCGGTTTCCACAAGCCACTACATTATGCTGGCAAGAAATTTGATCTATACAGGCATGACAAGGGCTGAACAGAAAGTGGTCATGATTGGGACCAAAAAGGCCCTTAATATAGCCATTCGTAACAACAAGATCGCCGAACGGAACACTAAACTAACAGAACGGTTGATCAATGGATTGGCAGAGGTTGTGCCTGAAAAAGAGGTGGTTCCATGAGTGTTATGCACGACATCCGAAAGGAATCCGGCGGGTTTTGCGAATACATTGATCCGGACACGGGCCTTCGTTGCAATCAGCCGGCCCCCGGTGAACCACACCACATTCGCACCAGAGGGGCTGGCGGTAAGGATGTTCGGGAGAATCTGATTCACCTGTGTGGGGTTCACCATGCACAGATACACGGCGGAAACATTGACCGCCACCATCTTATTGTGGCGGTGGCTCGGAGGGAAAACAAGACCGTTGATGAGATGTACGACACGCTGAAACTGATACAACCGGAAAATATCCGGCCTATTAACGAACCGGCCAGCGATCCTTCTCTGGAAGAATTGCTGACTGCTTACGTTCAAGTGGAGGAAAGCGAGCAGGAGGCCCGTTGGATCAAGGGCCAACTGTTGGATGAAATGTTCAAACGGGGAGTCAAACAGACGTGGCTCTCGTCCCAATTGGGGATCAGCCCGGCGCAGATCAGGGAACTGGTCAAGGTGTACAGGGCTTTTCCTAAGCCGGAGATGAGGATACCGTCCCTAAGCTGGTATCATCATCGGGTGGCCGCCAATTCGCCCGATCCTTCAAAATACATTCAGAAAGCCAATGACGAGGGGCTTTCGACAAGAGAACTGAGGAAAAAGATATTGGAAGACGAAGGCAAGGGACGTATTGTCCGAACCGAAACGGAACAGCAGTTAGAGCATGCCAAACGAATCTATCAGCAGGTGGAAGAAATCATCCGAATAGGCGGGGAGCCTGCCGACTGGCTTAAAGGTCAGATGGCGGCTCTTTTTGATTGGCCAAAGGAGGTGCAACATGACGACATCGCAACGTACAGCTAACAGATGTTTTTTGTATTTCAGGTTTGGCAAAGGAGAAAGGGGTTGCCACAACTGCCTGTGGGTTCGATCCTGCAAGAAGCACGGATGCCACATTCTGCCCAAAAAAAGAGGTGAAGTGCCGTGAAAGAGGCATGGGATCAAGCTGAACGTAACGCAAGGGAAAGAGACTTATTGAACAGTCATATTAACCTTGATGTTGTCAATCAAGAAGAGCAGAAGGCGAATGAGAAAGGGTTTGTGATAGTCAAAAAGAAGGAAACAAACAGTGCCGGGTTTGTGCAGACGCTGAAAGGCAACATCCGGGTTTTAATCGAGAAGGATTACCTGTCATTTAACGAGCTTGGCTTTTTGATTGGGATGACCGATCTGTACGAGATGCATTCAAACGCCATCGTACACCCGGAAACCAAACGGTTTATGTCCGTGAGTGAGATCGCAGAGTGCTTGAACTGTACAAGAGAACATGTAAGCAAGATAATTAACAAACTCATAGAGAAGGGGATCGTCTATGAGTTTGCCAATACTGATGAGATACGAGAATTCGGGCGTCCAGTAACCGAACGTCCTCTTTTTGTTAATCCGGAGATCGTGTTTTGCGGAGAGCGAAACAGAATCAACCCCACGTTGGCCCGACTCGCTATGCGGTATGACAAGCTGGAAAAGAAAGGGGTGTTACTGGAATGGAAAGTGTGGCTCCATAGTGGAAAGGAGTACGGGAAGCTCGTCAAGCGCAAAACATTCCTGAAATATAAGAAAGAGCAAAAATCGAAAAAATAACCCTATAAATCGACATGTATAATTTGAGGAAACCCTTGCCGTACAAGGGATTGGAGTAAAAAAGAAGTGTGAATTATCGTTCACACATGTGTGAACAATCGTTCACACCTCATATTGGCCAAAAACCTTGTCAAATCAATGTTTATGACGTTTTGGCTGGTCGCCCCTATTCTCACTCTCTAAGTATACAATCGACTTCCGGAAAATGGGAAATACGATCAAAGGCGTGTTTTTTTGATGGCAACCATCCCGTGGCTCCATGTCCACGTACAAAGGTTTCGCTATACCGTGGCGTATCCGGTGGGAAACAAAGACGCGTAAACGGCCTGAATGGCAAGGAAATGGTAAAAAGCCTGATACCTCACACCACTTCTTTTGCAGGTGCTTCTGTTGCGAAAAAAATATTCTTTCAAAGGGCTGGTGAGGGAACGGGAAAAGTGGCTTGTCCAGCCCAAAAAGACTGGAACCTGGTAGGGGACATTTGGGGCTGGAGACAGATGTTTCCGATGGGTGAGTCTGTTTCAGTCTTCGCCTTCCAGCCCCTCAGAGCTTCCGTTGGCTAAACGATTCCAGTTAGGCATACCACGAAAAGGAGGGGAAATTTGGGTACCAACTTTCTTTCCAAAGACCATGCGGTTCACTTTGGCCAATTGCGTTCCATGTTGCCTGAACGGTACAGAAACAACAAAGAGCATTTGACACTCGTCTACCTCATCAGCGGAAATGAAGAACTGAGACAGAAAGCATTCCCGTACTACAAGCCGGACAAGGGGGTGTTTGAATTTACGGAGATGTTTGCCGAGCAGGATTTTTCAAGTGGTATGCGTATACTGGCAAAGCTGGCAGTGGTTTTGTACAACCGGGGGATGGAAGTGACGGTCAATGAATTGTTCAAACTGGATGTTCATAATCTGGAATTGGCTTTGGAAGCGATCCGGTTCAGATTAACGACACACGAAAGGGGGTGTTCAGTTGGGCATTCTGAAACAGTTGAATGACCAGTTTCAAGCGTTGGAAGTCATGCGGAAACAGTTTGACGAATCGGTATGGATGGTTCAGTTCTGGCATATCTACAACGCCAAAGGTGGTCCTGAACATTTTTTCAGGTTCGCCCATTTAGAGAAACGTGTCTGCATTTTGGTTGACGTAAAAGCGTGTGATGTATCCAAACTGGATGTATACCAACTCATAGCTTTAGCAGAACACATCCGGATGCTGGCAGAAACGAGCAGAGTCGTTTTTCCGTACGAAGAGATGACGGACGAACGTTTTGCGTCATGTTTGGCTGACAAAACATCATTGCCCGGTTTTGCCGCATGTTGTCTTTCATCTAGGGAGATACAGGACATTGTGGCTTAAGGAGGGAGGTAGAAACAATCAAGATTATTGTGAGCGGACGACCCGTTCCCAAGAGCCGGCCAAGGTTGGGGATGAGAGGACGAGCGGCTTTTGTGTACACCCCGGAGAAGACAAAAGCATACCAGCAGTTGGTGGGATGGGAGGCAAGGAAGGTCTGTAAACAGCCGTTAACAGGTCCGGTGGAAGTTTCCATGAAATTGTTTTCCCGAAGCCGATTTGATCTGGACAATGTGGCCAAGAGCATTTTGGACGGCATGTGCGGCATCTGTTATGTGGATGACGTGCAAGTAGAAGTATTGCATGTGACGAAGCAGGCGGTGAAAAACAAGAGAGAAGAACGGGCGGAGATAGAGGTGCGCCCGCTGGAAAAAACGGTCATTCCATCACAAAGTCAATGAAATCTTCAGCATGGATGGTATTGCAGTTTTGGCTCAGGATTCTGAAAGACCAGTTTTTGAAGTCGAAATGTTTGAGACCTGCTTCAAAAGCGGGATAATGTTCTACCCCGATGTCCAGAAACCATTCAAACAAGTCGTGTGTTGCCGTTTCCGGAAGGGTCCACTCGGATGTGTGCAACTCAAGCGGGATCGTGACGCTGTTATTCTGGCTTTCAAAGTTGATGGTAGCGTCTTTGGAGTAAATGTTGAACGGTCCGTACATCAGCTTTTGAACCATTTCAGTAAAACAGTGGTCAGGGAGGCACTTGCCAGTACATGTAGGACATGCTATTCCCTCATCCAGTCGTTTAATTTCACTTTCAAACAGAAGTATGGAAGGAGAATGATCTGCTGTTTGTTTTTGCAAACAGCGGGTACACGTCAAGACCAAACAGGATTGACGATAAGTGGGTGGGCTGTCTTTTACGATATTGTTTGCCATCAGTGTGTTAAAGTCTTTCATTCTATCACCTCATTGCCCGTTTGGAAAAATTGTACATGAGCAAAAGAAATGTCTCAACCTGGGAGGTCAGAAAGAAGGTGAACGAAAGGAAGTGATTAACCATCACAAAAACGGAACAGGTTTCTTTTTACAACATACCGTTTAAGGCTGATAAAAGTTTTTTAAAAGCCTGGTATATTGTGCATAAAGTGTTACCTAGTTGTATGGAATGTGGTAATTCAATTGCATTAGGAGAAGAGGTGATGTGGAAAGTTGAAAACAGAAAAAGGCCAAGGAACAAAAAATTTGTTTGCTACCGCTGTTTTGAGTAAAAGACGGATAAGGCCGGCTTTGGTGGCGGCTTATCCCATATTTTGTTATTAATAGAAGAGTATTGGAGTGAAATATCTGGCATGAAAGCATCTACACACTTTTTAGGAGGGGTAGTGGTAGGCTACACCGTCTACCCTTCCATCACTGGTGCTGTGATAGGAGGTGTAGCGGGTCTCCTGCCGGATATTGACGATAATCGCAGCTTTGCGGGCAGGGTATTTTTCTTTATATCATGGCCATTGCGGCATATCGTAGGGCATCGCACTCTTTTTCACTCATGGATATCGGTTTTGTTACTGACCATTTGTGCCCTTATATGGGAAGGTGGGGTCACATTAGCCATTTTAACAGGATTCTCTTCACATATTTTGCTCGACATGTTCGTCGGGAGAGTACAATTTTTCTTTCCTTATGAATTAAAAATCGGTGTAAAAATGCCGTATGCCCTCTATGTTGTGGTTGATTTAATCACACGGATTGGCTTAGCGGCCGCAGCTTTGGTTTTTGTATGGAACACGTATCTTTCAGAATGGTTTTCTTGGATATGAAAAATTTTTAAAGGAGGACTTACTTGTGGGGAAAACTGTGAAAATCGTTTTATCATTCCTGATGGCCGTGGTCGTAGCAGGAGGATACGCCTATTATGTTCAGGCTTCTCAAGAGAGCGATGTGCGAATCGTCGTTGCCGCGAAAGATATATCAGCTGGGGAAACGATAGAAGACCACCACCTCAATCAAGTGGCTGTTATGGGGGAGGCAGTTCAAGCACTTGATCCTGCTGAATTATTAGGGAAATCAGCAAAAAAGGATATTAAAGCAGGGGAGTTTATAATACCAGAGTTAGTCACTGAAATAACCGATGAAAACACAAGGCTTTACACAGTCGATGCTACATACACAACGGCTAATGGTCCTGTAATTGAACCGGGAATGAATGTTGAAGTGTGGGTTCAGGCAACAGAGGAGAGACCGGCTGCTCTGGTAACAGAATCCACAGTCTATTCAATCATCGGGAAGGAAGAACCGATTGAATTGGGATCGGATGTAGGGGTGACCTTACAGGTTCACCAAAAAGAGATAGAGGCACTGGAAACAGCGCGAGCACAAGCTCCGCTTTTTTTAGTAGTGAAAGGTGAGGATGTCCATTGATGGAAGGCGTTTCTCAACTTGCTGAACGTGTCAAAGAACGGATCATTCAAAACACGGACAATAATGATTTGTTTCGTTTAGCTCGTGCAGGGGATAAAAAAGCCGTCGCCGAGACCAAGACATTAGTGCGTGAGCAATTGTACGACATGCGGATTAATGCAACGAATGACTTGATACAGGATATTTTTAATGTCATTTGGGGGTTAGGACAGATTCAACACCTGTATGACGATCCGGAAGTCAACGAAATATGGGTCAACGGTGCAGGAGAAAATGTATGGGTTGAAAGGGAAGGGCGACGGGTAAAAGCACATGGCGTCATGTTCCAACATGACGATGAAGTTATGGAAATACAGGCAAGGCTATTGTCGAACGAGAACAAAGAAATTAACCGTTCCACCCCGGTAGTAGAAGCCAAGATGGCAGATGGATCACGCATTACCCTGACGCGCCCGGATGAAACACCACATCCCACCATTACTATTCGCAAACACCGGATAAAAGGATTGACGACGGAAAAATTATTGGATTATGGCACGTTGAACCAAGAAGTGGTAGATCTCCTTGCGCAACTGGTGAGAGGACGGGCGAATATTCTTCTCATCGGGCCAACGTCATCAGGAAAAACGAGTTTATTGCGTTGGTTGACCCAATTTATTGACCCCAATTTACGTATCGGTGTATTAGAAAGCACGTATGAATTGGCTTTAGATCAGTATTTAAAAGGGCGGAACGTTATTACGTTTGAAGAACAAAAACACCTTGACAGGACGTTACTCAACCAATTTCATACCATGTTGCGCCTGTCGCCGGATATTGTCATTTTAGGGGAAGCCAGGGGAGCGGAGGCTGATCAGTTGGTAAAAACATTCCGCAGAGGACATCCTGGTTCGATGGGAACAATTCATTCAAACTCGCCGGAGGCATCTATACAAGATTTAGTAGACATGATTATGGAAGACGGTCGCAGCTGGGATTCCAGCCACTTGTATCTTCGTGTTGCGCGATCCGTCGATGTGGTCATACAGCTTCATGTGGAACCGGGAACAGGAATTCGCAGGGTATGGCGAATAACCGAAGTCCATTGCACGGAGACGGACAACAACGTGCAGTTTCGTGATTTGTGCCGGTTTACGGGTGACACATGGGAAATGCCAAACGCGATATCTGATCTACTGCAGGCTAAACTCAACCTGTTTGATCCGCCCGAGGACACTTTTAAGTTAGCTTAAGGCAAGGGAAGGAGGAGTAGAGTGTTTTTATTGAATGTTGCTGTTCCAGTCCTGCTTTTTGTTTTGATTTTCTCAGTATCCTATATGTTCATGAACAGGAATAGAATGCACGAACCAAAGCAACATGTAAAAAAAGCACCGAAATGGTTTCGGCCGATTGCTCAATTATCGGACGCCGCAGGCCTCTCTATAACTGCAGACAGATGGCTCTTTTATACCGCTATTGGCGTGGTGGCCGGCGCAATCGGTGGATATGGATTAAAGAATGTCTTTGTCGGTATGTTGCTGTGTATTCTGTTTGGGTATCTTCCGACTTTCTTTATCGCTTACAAAGCCACACGTTACCGTATGAATATGATGGATAGTTTATCGTCAGGCATTGAAGTGTTTAGTGCCGAATATG
>CALBTX010000213.1 GCA_937967685.1 uncultured Bacillaceae bacterium
CACGGCTCATGAGCCAGCGATCCTTGCGGTTTCAGCGAACAGGGAACAAAAAATGGCATGGTTAGTCGGTTATGATACGTCGTATATCCGCTCATACTGTAGAAGAGGCTTTCTTTTGCCGTTTTTCTTTCATGTTTGGCTTGAAGTGATTGTTTTGATCAGGAGGGATCGTATGGCACAGATTCATTTAAGACCCGAGCTGGTGACCGCAACGGGCGAGGCGGCCGGGATCATGATGGACGATCAGTACGTGGGGTCCATGACTTTACTGTACCGGGAACAGGACATGTTGTACGGCAGTGTTCAATTAGATGAGGAGTTTGTGAATCAACGTGAAAAAGCGCAAATTGACCGTTTTATTCATCGGTATGTTCAACATATGATTGATGCGTTGGGTGTTCCGGAATGTCTGGTGACCGTCACATACAGCGATTACGATCATGTCATTTCCACCGATGATGTCGTTGAAGTGGAACTGGATGAGACGGTCGAAGATGAGGACATGGAGGACGTTTACTTACATTTTGAATTGGTGCGCGACGAGTTGGACGTGTTGATTTATGACATTTATGAAGAGAGCGGACGGCGCAACAGCCGTTTAGGTTCGGCGACCATTGATGTGTCCACGGAGGAAATGACCGCTTTCGTTGAATTTCTCAATCCGCGTGATGAAGAGCTGAGGGAAAAAATTGCTTATCATCTGATTGACATGTTGGAAGAAGCATTCGATTTTCAGACATTGACGGTGACGATGCAGTACGATGAGGAAGTGATTGACGAATACCATTTTGATATAGACGATCAGGCGGACACAGAATACAGCCCCGCCATATATGCGGAATCGGAGCGAAAGGACACGCTTCATTCCTGATCCGTTGCGCGCTTTTAAACCGTTCCCAACTTTTGCGCAGGCTGAGACCTAAAGGCCGGGTAGGGCCACTGGTTTCAGCTTTTTTTTCATATCAAGAAAAGGTATAATGCACAGAGAATGTATTGAAAAGAGGTTCAAGTGTCATGGATTTGCCCGGTTTATTTACCGATCGGATGCAGTCATTATTAGGTGAGGAATACGATGCCTTTCTCCGTTCATTCAACGAACCGCGCTCTGCCGGATTAAGAATCAATACGTTGAAATGGAGTGTGCACCAGGCGCTTGAAAAGCTCCCTTTTCAGCTGAGGTCTGTTGAGTGGACGAAAGAAGGTTTTTATTACCCGGAGAACGAAAGACCGGCGAAACATCCTTACTATCATGCCGGATTATATTACATACAGGAGCCGAGCGCGATGGCGCCGGGAGCTGTCATTCCGATAGAATCGGGTGATCGTGTCCTCGACCTGTGCGCAGCACCGGGCGGAAAGTCGACTCAGGTCGCCGCTCGTTTGGCCGGCCGAGGGATTCTCGTCAGCAATGATATCAGTTCGGAACGCATCAAGGCGTTAGTGAAAAATATCGAGTTGTTCGGCATCCGCAACGCCATCGTCACGAACGAAAGTCCCCAGCGCTTGGCCGGCGTCTTCGGAGAATTTTTTGATAAAATATTAATCGACGCCCCCTGTTCCGGGGAAGGCATGTTTCGCAAAAATCCGGAGATGGTTCACAGTTGGGAAAGACATCATATTGACGCTTGTGCCGCGATGCAAAAGCATATTTTGGATCAGGCGGCCCTCATGTTAAAGACCGGCGGCATGATGCTCTATTCGACTTGCACGTTCGCTCCTGAGGAGAACGAACAGCGCATCGCGCAGTTTTTAAACGATCATCCGCAATTTGAATTAAAGGACATTCCGCTTTTCTCCGGATTTCAACAAGGCCGGAAAGAGTGGAGCAAGAGCGATCATCCGCTGGATAAAACAATCCGTTTATGGCCTCATCATGTTCGCGGGGAGGGGCATTACCTGGCTCTATTGCAAAAAACAGGGTCATCCCGAGCACCATCTGGATGGAAGCGCGGCGAAGATAAAAAGCAGTCGATTCGGGAAAACGATTTGGCCTTGTTTCGACAATTCGAACGGGACATGTTGCATCAATCGGTGCAGGAGATGGCCGAAGGTGAATTGGCCTCGTTTAAAGGGCATTTATATTTGAAACCGGCTCATCTGCCTGCCTTGCAGGGATTAAAAGTCGTCAAGTCGGGATGGTACCTCGGTGAATTGAAGAAAAACCGTTTTGAACCGAGCCAAGCGTTGGCCATGGGCTTGAATGCGCAAGATGTTGTTCACAAACTCAATTTTTCCTCATCAGATGAAGATTTATACCGTTATTTAAAAGGAGAAACCTTGTTTCAAGAAGGAAAAAAAGGCTGGAAACTGATCACTGTGGAGGGTTATCCGTTGGGCTGGGCCAAACAAGTTGAAGGTTTTCTGAAAAACGCCTATCCGCCGGGATGGCGCCGGCTGGCTTAGATTGTCTGCGACCGAAGACCGATTAAAACAGGGGAAGGTTTTTGGTTCGGAAGTATAAATCATGTTTGGTCATTTCGGTAAAAAATTCAGCAATTGTTTTGATCTTAGAAAGGGTGGTGTTGATGGACGAAAAACTGCAAACGTTAAACGAATGGTTGCTCACCTCACACTATACCGTGGCGTTAACGGGCGCGGGCATGAGTACCGAATCGGGATTGCCGGATTTTCGTTCCAATCAAGGATTGTGGCACGGCAAAGATCCGCAAGAGATCGCCAGCACTTATGCACTGACACATAACAGGGCAGAGTTTGTCGAGTTTTACCGCTGGAGAATTCGGGAACTGGCCCAGTATGAACCGCATGAGGGACATTATATTTTAACGCATTGGCAAAGACAGGGCCTCCTTGAGAGCATATTAACGCAAAATGTGGACGGCTTTCATCACCGGGCCGCAAGCCACAACGTCATCGAATTGCACGGTTCTTTGCGTAAAGTGTACTGCATGGATTGCCGGAGCAGTTATGCTTCCGAACGATACTTAGAGGAACAGGGTGAAGTGTGTCCGAATTGCTCCGGATTCTTACGCCCTGATATTGTTCTTTTCGGAGAAATGTTAAACGAAAGCGCTGTGGAGGAAGCTTTTCGGGAAGCGAGCCAGGCTGAACTGTTTCTCGTTCTCGGTTCCAGCTTGCAGGTTTCACCCGCCAATCTGCTTCCTCTGGAAGCTAAAGAGCACGGAGCCAAATTCGTTGTGATTAACAAGGAGCCTACGGATATGGACGAGCAGGCTGATCTGACGATCCAGGGTAAAATCGGGGATGTATTGTCCGGAATTAAGACATTGTTGGATCATGAATAAGCGGGGACGAAAATGCCGGCGAGGCGATTGAGGGGGCGAAAAGCTGATGACAAAAGCGGATGTCCGCAAGCAATTCTCACGCAACTCAGAAAAGTATGTGACGAGCCACATTCATGCCCAAGGCGAAGATTTAGCCAGGCTTTTGCAAATCATGACTATAAAGCCGACGGATCATGTTTTGGATGTGGCCACCGGGGGAGGACACGTGGCCAATGCGCTTGCGCCTCATGTAAAACAAGTGACCGCTTTT
>CALBTX010000214.1 GCA_937967685.1 uncultured Bacillaceae bacterium
GGTCAGAAACAGCCTCGTTCGCTCATGTGATCAGTGCGGGTGATCTTAAAAGTGGAATAAGCAGGTGATTTCAAAATGGGAATAAAATGATATAATCAAAGCGTAACGGTTAACTCACGAAGCATATACGGTGCTTTGACAGGAGGAGGAAAAATATGGATCTGAGATTTGACGGAAAAGTCGTGATGATCACTGGTGCCAGCAAAGGGATCGGCAGAGCCATGGCCAAAGGGTTTGCCGATTCCGGAGCGAAAGTTGTCATCAACTATAACAGCAGTCAGGCTGAAGCCGAATCTTTGCTTAAAGACATACATAAAAACGGGGGAGAGGCAATCATCGTCCAGGCGGATGTCTCTAAAAAGGAAGATGTGGACCGCTTGTTTGATCAGGCGCTGGACGCTTATGGCCGGATCGATGTGTTGGTCAACAACGCCGGGGCCTTGCTGCAACGGGCGTCGATTGAAGAGTATGCGGAGGAAATGTGGGATCGTGTCTATGCAGTGAATGTTAAATCTGCTTTCCTTTGTTCCCAGAAGGTCATTCCAATTATGAAAAAACAGGGCGGGGGCAAGATCATCAATCTCTCGTCTCAAGCGGCGAGAAACGGCGGCGGATCAGGCTCTGTGCCTTACGCGTCTGCCAAAGGAGCTGTGCTGACGTTCACCAAAGGTCTTGCCAAAGAATTGGCGCCGCACAATATACTCGTCAACGCCATTGCGCCGGGTGTCATCGCCACTCCGTTTCATGACGAATATACTCCGCCGGAACTGCGCAAGAAAATTACGGCCAATATTCCGCTCGGCCGGGAAGGCACACCGGAGGAATGCGTCGGGGCCACTTTATTGTTGGCTTCTTCCGCGGCGGACTATATTACAGGGGAAACTATCGAGGTCAACGGCGGCAACTTGATGGACTAAACAGTATAGCGCTCCGCTTGCTGATAGCAGATAAAATGTTTCTGGGGCTTCTAGGTGAATCATTTTGGCGACTGGACAAAAACGATTTGTGGATTGACGCCATTTTGTGGCTTTACGCCAAAAAAATACATCTAAACCTTAAACAGACGTGTCACATGTGCTGACACGTTATTTTTTTAACGTCAGAATATCACTTCCGTTGACGAGCTCATCAGTGTCGTTAAGGCTCACCCTGCGCCTAAGACTTGGCTTCGCCAAGTTTTCTTTCAATGTCACCGCTTGATGTATAATCTTGCCAATACCAGGCAAACTAAAATGACTAAAACAGGAAAGGGGTCAACCAATGAAAAAATTAGTCATCTCTTTACTGGCCATATTGCTGCTGTCAATGACCGTGTTGGGTGTTGCCAACGCAGAAACTGATGCTAAAGAACAGATGGACAAACCGGCTGTGGAATTGAGTGAGAAACAGCAAAAAAAGTTGGCCAAATTACATCAACAAATTTTTAAAAAGAAGAAAAAGCTGATAGACAAATACGTTGAATACGGTGTGATCACCAAAGAAAAAGGAGACAAAATCATCGCCCATATGGAAAAGCATATGCGGGAATTGGAAAAAAACGGCTATATACCTGATTGCAAATATAAACACAAAAACAGAATGAACGAAGATCAACAAGATCGCGGGCAAACACCTTAAGAAATAGTCTGAATGAACCAAACCACTCGGAAGATGACAATAACCGGGTGGTTTATTTTCGTTCAACATTTATAATAGTTTTGGGAATAGTTTTGGGAAACGTTGATGATTCCGAACCGAGATCCGAACCGAAATCCGGACGGAGAGCAGACATGGGTCCAAGTGCTGACTCGGTAGAGAAACAAAAATGACGAATGTTTTATCGGTAATCACATATGAATGAATGGGGAGCATCCATCCAAACGAGATGGCCATCCAAAAAACGAGATGACAGACTCTAGATGAGGAGAAATCAGCATGAGGGGAACATATTCAATTGCCCTGGATTTGGGGACCGCGAATACAGCCATTTACATGCCCGGAAAAGGCATTGTCCTGCGCGAACCTTCAATGATCGCCGAACATTCAGAAACGGGGGCCATTGAAGCGGTGGGGCTTAAAGCCCAGAAGTTAATGGAACGAACACCGGATAACATCGATCCCATTCGGCCGATTCAAGACGGTGTCGTGGTCGATCATGACCGGGCGTCAGCCATGCTCCATTATTTTTTTAGAAAAACATGGCGCAAAGCAGGTTTGTTTTCTTTATCTAAGTGGCGCAAACCGAATGTCGTCGTCTCAGTGCCCACCGGGGTGACGGCTGTCGAAAGGCGGGCGATCCAAGAAGTGGTTGAACAGGCGGGGGCGCACCACGTACATATGATTGAAGAAGCCTTGGCCGCCGCATTAGGCGCGGGGCTCCCTGTCTGGGAACCTGTGGGCAATATGATTGTCAGCATCGGCGGCGGATCGCTCGGAGCCGCGGTTGTCTCTTATGGAGGGATTGTCAGCAGGGCTTCCATCAGGGTTGCCGGGGATGAAATGGATGAAGCCATTATTCAATATGTACAGCATACCCACAATCTGCAGATTGGCAAACAAACGGCTGAATCACTGAAAATGGAACTCGGCTACGCCCTGCATCCCGACAAACCGGAGACAAAGGAAATTCAGGGAAGGGATATCGTCACTGATTTGCCTAAAATTGTCCGCATCAGCTCGGAAGAAATTTACGAGGCTTTGTCGTTTATCGTTGATGATCTGATTGAAGTGGTCAAAATGACCCTCTCCAAAACCCCGCCCGAACTGGTTTCCGATTTGATTGATGCAGGCATTGTGCTTACGGGCGGAGGCGTTTTATTGCGTCAAATGAACGAATCTGTGCGTCAAAAAATCAACATTCCCGTCCATATCGCCGATCAGCCTTTGGATTGTGTTGTTCTCGGCGCGGGAAAAGCGTTGGACTATCCCCGACTGTTTAGTACAGCATAGTTTCTACAGCATCGTTTCGTTTAGTAGCGTATCGTGCTGTTTTGTTGCAGCATAAACTCAAACCGTTTTCACTTTGTTCCAAGTCCAGCCGAACACGGTGACAAACAGCGCCACAAGAGCGGGCACGCTCCACTTTGGATATGCCTCTGCTTGCTGGAAAATTTCAGAAATGTATCGGTCGCCGATGAGCATTTCACCAGCGGTAAAACCTAAGATCGCCGCTCCAACATATAAAAAGGCCGGAAACAGATCGAGCAACTTGAGAATCAGGCCGCTCCCCCAAATGATTATCGGGATACTTATCACGAGACCGAGTATGATCAGCCATAAGTCTCCTTTGGCTGCGGCGGCAATGGCAATGACATTATCGACACTCATGATAAAATCGGCCATGACGATGGTCATGACGACCATGCCTAGGTGATGGGAAGCCTGTATATTTTTTTCCTCGTCTTTATCGACCAGCAGTTTAATGGCCACCCAGACTAACAGCACCGCCCCTGCGGCCATCAAAAAAGGGATTTGCAGCAATTGGACGGCCACGATGGTCAGCAGGACCCGTAGGACAATGGCTCCGAATGCTCCCCAAAAAATGGCCAGCTTTTGTTTGGCCTGCGGCAATTTGCGGCTGGCCATGGCAATGACAAGCGCATTATCCCCGCTTAAAATGATGTTAATCAAAAAAATTTGCAAAAAAGAAAAAAACCACCACTCCATCTCCTCGTCCCCCTTCTACCACATCATATGTCACAGTTGTCCGCGATATTATTTTAGGCATCATTTTTGCAACCTTAGGATGGGAATAATTCATCAGGCATGTTGGAAAGTCTGGATTGGGAAAGTCTTGGAATGGGAAAGCCTGGATTGGGAAAGTCTGGACCGGGACTCGCTTTAAAGTCTGAAACGAGACTCCTTTTAAAATGTGCTATAATATTCTCTGAATTGAAAAAGAGGAGGACGCAAGATGCGCATCGGTTATATTGGCTTAGGTGTGATGGGCTCCAGAATGGCCGCTCGGCTTGTGCAGGCCGGTTACGATCTTCTGGTGTATAATCGCACGGCTCATAAAATGGAATCAGTGACAAAGTTGGGGGCCAGGGCGGCGGAGGACATCGCCAGTTTATCCGCCAGCGTTGATGTTGTTTGCACCTGTTTATCGATGCCGGAAGATGTGCAGCAAATTTATGAGGCGGAAGACGGCATTCTGGCTCACGCTCGCCCCGGAACGATTTGCCTTGATTTTACAACAGTGGGGATGGACACAAGTGTGGCGCTTGCCCAGTCAGCAAAAGCAAGCCATATTTTTTATTTGGATGCCCCGGTCAGCGGCGGTCCGGAAGGTGCGGAGCAAGGAACGTTAACGATTATGGTCGGAGGCGCGCAGGATGCATTTCAAAAAGTGTCCCCAATCCTGAACGTCGTTGGGGGAAACATCCAGTATTTAGGTGCTTCAGGCTTGGGCAGCGCCGCCAAATTGCTCAATCAGTATCTCGTTGCCGCTCATTCGCTGGCCATGGCTGAGGTGATGGTGGCCGGTTCGGCTTTAGGTATTCGAGCGGAGCAGCTCACCGATATTTTTAAAACGAGTTACGGCGACAGCCGGATGTTGCGCCGGCATATGGATGAATACATACTCAAAAGAGAATTTGAACCGGGCGGAGCCCTCAAATATTTGCTCAAAGATGTCCGGCTGGCCAATCAAGTGGTGGAGAAAGCAGGGATTGACGCTACTGCGGGAAGAGATGCCCAAAAAGCACTGGAAACGGCAGCTGCCGAAGGACTGGCCGAGCTGGACATGTCTGCCATTATCCAACCTTTGGAACGCCGCTCGGGCACCGTTGTTCAACATTCCAAAAATTCGAAGGAGGATTAAAAAGATGAGTACGGGGTCGTTAAAGGGGAAGGTCGCCCTGATCACCGGCGGAAGCACCGGTATCGGCAGGGCTTCGGCGGAAATTTTGGCCAAGCGGGGAGCCAAAGTGGTGATTAATTATTTGCGCAGTGTGGAAAGTGCTCAGGAAGCGAAGACGACCATTGAAAAAAACGGCGGAGAATGCATTCTCGTTCAAGCGGATGTCACGCAAAAAGCGGACGTCGAAAAATTGGTGCAGGCCGGACTGGACGCATTCGGGCAGATTGATATTTTGGTCAATAACGCCGGAGCAGCATTGAAAAGAAGCGCTTTTTTGGATATTGACGAGGCGTTGTGGGATGCAACGTTTGCGCTCAATGTGAAAAGTATTCTGCTCGTTTCCCAAGCCGTTCTGAAGCACATGGTTCCCAAAAAAAACGGTAAAATCATTAATATTTCATCCGTGGCCGCCCGCTTGGGCGGACCGGGAGAAAGCATTCATTATGCCTCGGCCAAAGGTGCGGTCAGCACAATGACCGTTGGGATGGCTCGGGAATTTGCTCCCCATGGCATTTTGGTCAACGGTATCGCGCCCGGACTTATTTTAACGCCTTTTCAAGAAAAATACTCCACGTCTGAGCGCATCGACCGCATCATTGCTTCAACACCTGTGCAAAGAGCGGGTACAGCCGAAGAAGTTGCGGAGCTGGTCGCCTATTTAAGTTCAGATGCGGCCAACTTCATCTCCGGTGAAATTATTACGATCAGCGGTGGAAGATAGCAAGGAAAATATTGCTTGAAACATTTGATCCGGTCATTCCGTTTATGATAGTGAAACGCTTTTCATAGTGACAGTCACATATTATCGTGAAAGTCACGTTTTTCATAGTGAAAGTTTCATTTTGATCAGTGACAGAGCGTCATTTTGATACGAAACAAGGTGGCTGAACAAAATAATTTGTGGTGATGCAAGGATAAATATGTGTTAAAGGATGATTATGATGTTTAGAAAGACTGCGCTCACCGGAATGATCGGTTTGTGTATGGTGGGATTCATGATGGTTGGTTCAGGGTGTGACTCCAGTCAGGCCAGTCAGCCGGATGGACAAACTTCGAATGAGAAGTTTGCCGGTGAAGACAGCCCTCTTGAACGCGTTCAAGCTGAACAAGTCGCTTACGAGATTGTCTTCAATCAGGATATTCAGGGAGAAGTCCAATCTGAAGAAGGATTGGGCTCACTTCCTGCCGACGTACGACAGTGGGTCAAATCGCATTACAAAACAGAAACGAAAGATACGAAGACAGCTGACGGTTCCACGTTTATCCTGGTCGCCCGGGGGGAATCGAGCAGTTCCGGCTATGGGATTGAGGTCGAAGAAGTCAGCGCCGAAAATGACACGCTCCATGTTCGGGTGAAATATACGGATCCTGCGGAAGATGAAATCAATTTGATGGTGCTGACCTATCCGCTGCTTCTTTTGAAAGTGGAAGGGAAGTATACGGAAGTAGAAATCAATGTGAGCGATTGATAGAAGACGCTGACAAAAGAATAAGGTGACAAACGTCAGTAGAAAGGATGGCTTGTGGCATGCACCTGCGCTTAATACGACATGGTGAATCTGTGGCCAATCGCGAAAAAAGATTGCAGGGCCAAATGGATTTTCCTTTATCTGCGGAAGGCCAACGTCAAGCCCAAGTGTTAGGAAAATGGTTGGCCGAAGAACAGATCGACGCAATTTACGCCAGCGACCTCAGTCGGGCTTATCACACCGCTGAAGAAATCGCCAAGCATCACCATTTGGACGTGATCAAAAGAACCGATTTGCGTGAAATGTACCTGGGAAGATTTCAGGGATTAACCCTGCCCGAAGTGAAAGAAAAATATCCGGAACATTTTAAGCTCGATTGGATCAGTTCCGGATTGGACGACGTGGAGCAGTTCGATCAATTAAAGAGCAGGGCGGAGAAAGTGATTGGCGATCTATTGACCAAGCATTACGGGGAACGCATTGTCCTCGTATCACACGGGGCATTTATCGGGATTATTTTAATGACTTTGCTCGGGATCGAGTGGCCGAAACAACGCGTTTTTGCCATAAAAAATACGGGAATCACGACGCTTGATTTTCACGGGAAACACGTGCTGGTGCTTGGTGTCAATGAAAGCCCTCACCTTGATCTCCAAGACATGGACGAAAAGCAGCACACCGAAGTGATTTAATGGCTTCTTAAACAAATCCTCACCTAAAAAATAGGTGAGGATGAATTTGACTCGTCATGAATTTCACTATTCATACGCCTCTGCCATCCACTCGACAATGCCCATGTTCTTTTCCGCGCGGAGCTGATCGACGTTATGATGGCCGATGATCTGACCGTCTTTAATCGCGATGACTTCGTCCAGGATCATTTCCACCTCCCTGACTTCATGGGTGGTGATGAGCACGACTTGTTTTTCCAAATCAATGAATGAAATCAAACTTTTGACGATCGAATCCCTGACCATTGGATCAAGACCTGATAACGGTTCATCCATAAGGATGACAGGGACATCTCTGGACAGTGTCAGGACGATTTTCAGCCGGCCACGGTTTCCCTTGGAGAGATGCTTCAGTTTGGCATTGCGCTCCAACTGCATAAAGGATCGGATTTGCTCAGCTTTGTCCCTGCTGAAATCGGGGAACTGCGTGGCAAAGAAGTCGATCGTTTGCCCGACATTGTAGAAACCGTAGTACTCGTCGAGTTCCGATAAATAACTGACCTGACTGGCAATTTGGCGATGAGCCTGAACGCCGTTAATGGTGATCATGCCTTGTGAGGGACGGATCAGTCCGGCGATCAATTTTAGCGTCGTTGATTTCCCGCTGCCGTTTTCACCGACCAGACCAATGATTTTCCCGTTTGTTAATTCCAAATTGACATCCCGCAAAGCATATTTGGTCATAAATTTTTTGGATACATTGTCCAATTTGATCATTCGCTCTGCTCTCCCTTCCTTCGACGCAGAAATGCTTTCAAGCCGCTTTCTATTTCTTCATCCGTGTAGCCCATCTCATGCATGCCGTGGACGAACTGCGAAATCTCCTTTTGTTTCAGACGTTCGCGCATCTGGTTCAATATGTCTTGGTCCTCAGTGACGAATGTCCCCTGACCACGTTTGGTGTACACGATTTTCATCCCCTCCAATTCCCGGTATGTGCGTTGGACCGTATTTGGATTGACATTGGATTGAATGCCCATTTCCCGTACGGACGGCAGTTTGTCCCCTGGTTTCAACTCCCCGCGTAAAATTTGGCGATGAATGCGTTCAGCGAGTTGATAATAAATGGGCTGTGCCGAGTGAAACGTATCTGTCATGCGCTACACCTCCACTTTGCGGTCCAACAGCCAGCTGGCGGCCAAAAATAGAAGCACGGTGACGCTCGCTTCAAACACGTAGTTCCCGAGGTATAAAGGCATCGTGTCAAATTCAGCCATGAAAGCATCGGAAGAGAAGTTGAACTCAAATCCGCTGAGTATGTTAAGCAGATTGATTTCGCCCCACATCGTCAGTGCCTCGTAAACAGTGGTTTCCATAAACCAGCCATAGAGGCTCATGCTGATCAGAAAAATAATCAGAGTCAGAATAAAGCTGAAAAATCCGTTCGTGAAACGGTTTATGAGCAGGAATATCATCCAGAAGAATATAAAATAGACGGCTATATTGACCGAAAGCATCATGATATGCAAGATGCCGAAAACGGCTAATTGTGTGCTGTGGGACCATTCCATCTGGTGAAAGTTTTCTGCCAGATTGAAGGAGATGAGTAACAGCGTCCCAATGATGAGCATTGAAACGATCAGAGTGATCAATCCCGCGGCGATTTTGGCCAACAGCAACGCATATCCCGGTTGCGGATTGTGTAACCATAAATGCAGTTTCTTGCGTTCTTTTTCTAAACTGTACAGTAAGTAATATGCTAAATAAAAAATGTGTCCACCTAAAGCAAGCACACTGACGATCGTGGCCGCCTCCCACAAAAAGCCTGCCCGGTACCCGATATACGAGACGACACCCAGGATGACGGCAAAAGTAATCAGGATTAATAAGAAGGCCGGTAAGCCGAGCCGCAGCTCTTTTTTCGTTAAATGCCACCAAGCGCTCATTCATATAACCTCCATTCATCATTTTAAACCAATTGTCTTTTTGTATTAGTGTTCTAATTAGATAGTACACTAATACAGAATTACAGTCAACCCTTTTTATGTCTTATTATTTTAGTGTCGGCGGTACATAACGCTTATGGCAATTCCATTGGAAACTTCTATCATTTAGACGTTTTCTGGACAATTTTTTAATTCCTAAAACACCAAAAAACACACACCTTTTTCCAGTAGAAATGGTGTGTGTTTTGGGTTGACCTGTGGAGGTTATTTGTTTATTTAAATGCGCTCCATAATTCATCCAACACTTGAGAATCAGGTTCGATGTCGTTGAAGGCGATGGGCGTTTCCGGATAATCCTTCAAATACGTATGGTAAGCCGGACGCTCTTGCTTGTAAACAATCCCTTTTAACAGTCCGTCATGCTCAATAATTTTGGCATAGGCGGCCGCTTTATCGGAGGGATCGTAGTCTTCCAAGTCATTGATATCAACAATGTTTTCTCTGTAGAAATCGTACGTATTGATTTTGTTGTATGTCACGCATGGGCTGAAGACATTCACAAGCGCAAACCCCGGATGTTTCATCGCTTCGGCAATGAGGTCAATTAATCCTTTGATATCTCCGGAAAAACCTTGAGCCACGAAGCTGGCGCCAGCACCCAGAGCCAGTTCCAATGGTTTGACTTCCCTTTCACCGGAGCCTTCAGGGGAGGTGTTTGAGACATATCCTTGCATGCTCGTCGGCGAGGTTTGCCCTTTCGTCAAACCGTAGACGCGGTTATCCATGACAACATAAGTCATATCTACATTGCGACGGGCGGCATGGGTGAAGTGGCCGGCGCCGATGCCGTAGCCATCGCCGTCTCCCCCAGAAGCGATCACTTTTAAACCGCTGTTGGCCAGTTTCACCGCTTGGGCGACGGGAAGCGAACGGCCGTGCAACGTGTGAAACCCGTAACTGCGCATATATTCGGATACTTTTCCCGAGCAGCCGATACCGGAAATGACGGCCACCTCATGAGGTTCCAGTCCGAGATTCAGGCATGCTTTTTGAATGCCGGACATGACGCCAAAGTGTCCGCAACCGGGGCACCAAGTGGATACATCCCCGCGATAATCTTTTAATGTGACGGCCATCTTAAACAACCTCCTTCATTTTTTGGGCGATTTGTTCCAAAATTTCAGTTTTGGTAAAAGGATCTCCGCTGTATTTTTTAACGGTTTGCAGTTTGCTGCCGACTTGCAATTCTTTCTGCAGCATGCCAGACAGCTGACCGCTCCAGTTGTTTTCGACGACGATAACGCGGCGGGCGCCGTCAATCAGTTCTTTAAGCCCTTCAGCTTGGAAGGGATACAATACTTTAATTTGGGCCAGGGCGGTATCTTCACCTTGGGCATTCAGTTCGTTGACGACTTCTTCCAACACGCCGCGGGTCGAACCGAACCCGATAAACAAGGTTTCCACGGGATGTTCATCCTGACCGATAAATTCGTAACCTTTCATTTTAAATGGCTGCAGTTTACCCAAGCGCTTATTCATCATGGCCGTGCGGATCTCCGGTTCTTCCGTAATATGGCCGGTCTCACTGTGTTCGTTAGAGTTGGCTGTGTGTACGCCGCCTTTTTGCCCTGGGATCGCCCGGGGTGAAATGCCGTCTTCCGTCAGGCGATAGCGTTTAAAACGGAACTCATCCAACTCGGCCAGTTGTTCTTCGGTCAACAGTTTGCCCCGGTCAATCGGTTCAAAGCGGTCGGCCTGATAATCCGGGCACGTTTGTTTATTCAAGGAAAGCACCAGATCGAGAGCAACGATGACGGGACACTGGTACTTTTCCGCCAGGTTAAACGCAGTTGAGGCCATGTACATACATTCCTCGACTGTACTCGGCGCCAGGACGATACGGGGGATGTCTCCGTGACCGGCGTATATCATCGTATTTAAATCCCCCTGTTCATATTTTGTCGGCAATCCCGTTCCGGGGCCTCCGCGCTGGGAATTGACGATGACCACCGGTGTTTCGGAAACGCCTGCCAATCCGATCGCTTCTGTTTTCAGGGAGAAACCGGGCCCGGATGTACTCGTCATCGACCGTACTCCGGCATATCCCGCGCCAACGGCCATTAACAGACCGGCCAGTTCATCCTCCGCCTGGACGGCGACGCCGCCCACTTTGGGCAAATTTTTCTTCATATATTCCATGATTTCAGAGGCGGGAGTAATCGGATAGGCGGACAGGAAACGGCATCCGGAAGCGACCGCTCCGAAAGCAAAAGCTTCATTTCCCGTCAATAAAGCCTGTTGCTTTGGTTGAGGCGTTTCCAGCTTGTAAGGCGTCAGGCCTAAATTTTGTACATATTCGTAACCTTTCTTCAAGGCGTTCACATTAAGATCAACAAGAGACTGGCCTTTTCTTAAAAACTTCCGTTCAACCAACGGTTTAAATATGTCATAATGCAAGCCCATCAGATAAATCGTTGAACCGAGCGCAATCATATTGCGGATGATTTTGTTGCCCAGCTCTTCGGCCATTTTCGTGAAGGACGCATGGATGACCGTACAGCCGTCAGCTTCTTCGACTTTTTCTTCCTTTTTGTTTTCCATCAGGACAAAACCGCCGGACGACATGGCCCCGATGTTATGTTCGTAAGATTCCTTATCCAGGGCGACAAGAATGTCCGTCGTATCCCCTTGGTAATGAATGGGCGTGTGGCTAGCCCGAATATGGTAGTACGTGTGTCCTCCTTTGATTCGGGAAGCAAAATGCTTGTAAGAAGCAATTTGAAACCCCTGCTGCATAAGTGTGGTCGCTAAAATTTCTCCCGTGCTGTCGATCCCTTCCCCTTGTTGTCCACCAATTTTCCAGGTGATCTCCGACTTCATAACACCCTCTCCTTATATTAAAATTTTTGACAAATCGGCTTTTGGAAAATAACTCTTTTGGAGAAAAACTGTTATAAATGTTTATAGAACGAAACTGATACAACTTCTCTTGCCTTAGCATATGCCGGCTTGCTTTGCTTTGATGATTCAATAGAAAAAATAGTCGTATTATATCACTATTGTAAACGTTTCCTCAGCGTTTGACAAATATTTTTTAATCAGTGATCAAAAACTGTTCATTGTTAAAGGCACATCTGTATCACTCTGTTACAATCACTGGGCGGGATGATCTGTATTACACTGTTTTCCTTATGACGGGGCTGGATCAACAGGCGGCTTGGAATGGGCAAAAAGAGGATTCGACGAATGTCGGCGGCATATTAGCGAAAGATGAGGAACATGCCTGTTGTCACGGAACAATAGAAAAAAGGCTGTCCCGACCGTGGATGAATAAGCGCCAGGGACAGCTCCGTTTATGGGAAAAAGATAATGCCTAAATATTCCATTAATTTTAGTTAACACTCATCCGCTCGCTGATCTCTGCGGCTAGCGTTTGCAAGGTGGAAACATCCGTTAAATCAAAACAAACAGGTTGCTTGCTTTTGACCACGATTTTGCCAAGCTCGCGATTTGTATGCTGAATGGGAATCTTCAGTTCAGAATTGGCTTCCCAGTTTAAATTGTTTTCCATGTCCGTCGCCGCTTGCAGTACGGTATGATTGCCTTCATTTAAATAGACGCCGACCCAATCGAAATAAGAGACTTGGGTGTGTAAGGTTTTCACCAATTCGGAGAAAGTTTGTTTCAGATTTCGGCTTTGATATACTTTGGCTAGAACCTCCAATGAAGCGACATCTGTTTTGATCGACATGCATCTTCCTCCTCCAGATTGAACATCGTTGCGTTTCATAAGCCATTGTAACAGAAATAGAAGGCGAATGACCTAGCAGTTTCAGGCAATTCAGCATATCATAGACAAATTTGAGGAGGCCGGATATGAAAAAGATCATTGACCCTTATCCTCCTTATGATATGAACCAAGTGTTGAGGAAATGTAGGCATGAACCGCAATTTATCGTTTGTGAAGAAGAAAAAGAATTGTCCTTCCCAGTACGGGTGAAAGCAGACCGGAAAGCACCCAAGTTTAAAAAAGCGGTCGTTTTTTTAAAAAGTTTAGGGACGGTCGATCAGCCGCAAGTGCACTTGAATATTGCCGGCCAACAACGTTTGACCTCTGCTGAGATCGAGTGGGTGATTGAACATGTGAACAGGCGTTTTCAGTTTCAATCTCAAGCATTGCCTTTGTTCTATAAGGCTGTGCGCGATTCCAAGCGCTTGAACAAGCTGACGCAGCAATTGAGAGGCTTACCGTTTATTCAGTATGAAGGTATTTTTGAGGGGTTTGTCCAAACGATCATTCAACAACAGGTGCATTTTCAATTCGCTCGGCAACTGACATACACTCTGGCGAAAACTTTCGGTGAAACGATTGAAGCAAACGGAAACACTTATCCTCTGCTCCCGACCCCGGAACAGTTGGCTCAAGTCGAGGTGGAAAACTTACACTCCCGCAAATTCAGCAGACGTAAAGCAGAATATCTGATAGGTTTGGCCCGCATGATTACAGATCAAACGTTGGATTTGGATGCATTAGCCGGTCTGAGTAACGCATCGTTTTTAGAGCGCATGACGCAGGTCAGGGGGATCGGTGTGTGGACAGTCGAATGCGTTCTGCTCTTTTGCTTGGGGAGAAAAGATGTTTTTCCGGCAGGGGATATCGGTTTACAGAAGGCCATTCAGCGTTTGGAAGGCTGTGCAAGACGCCCCACTGCGGACGAATGTCGGGAATGGATCAAGCCGTATGCAGAATGGGCCAGTTACATCGCCGTCTATTTATGGGGGCTTTTGGGTGAATGAGCGCCGTTTGAGCGCACTTTGTGCGCATGCTGCCCCCTGATGCCTGTCTTCAAGTGAGGGGAGGCAGCCATGATAGACCCCCTGACTTTTCGATCAGGGGGGTGACAAAAGGAATGTTGACATGTTGATCTCTCAAAACGCCTGCCGGGACGACCCTTTAGGCATCAGATGAGCCCCATTTGCCGGAGGTCCAGCCGGAACCAACGATGATCAGCAACACAAAGAGAACGACGATCAAAGAAAATCCGCCGCCGTATCCGCTATATCCGCTGGAATATCCGCTATATCCGCCGGAATATCCGCCATATCCGCCACAGCCGCAACCACAACTCATGAGCATTCCTCCCTTTGCGTTTTGTGAGATCTCACATCATTAGCATATGTCGCTTGAAACACGATTGTATAGGCGTTGGTTTCACTGATCCGCGGAGTTTTCCCTTTCTTCAGCATTCATTTCGTCAATTTGTTCAAGGTCGTTTAACTCGATATCGTCGCCAAAAAAGTCCTCCGCATTTTCAATCACTTCGTCGGGGATGGTGATATCCGGCACGTCATTGAAAGCGCGGTAAACGGTATGAATCGTTTGCTGAACAGGAATGGTTTGTTCATCCATATTTATTGAAAAGTCGGCATAGATGTCCAGTGAAGTTTGTCTGAATGTGTCTTTATCAATTTCAATGCCAAAGGTGATTCGCTTGAGAGCAATATGCTTGGCGGTTTCTTCCCCTTTCACTGGTTCCAGCCATTCGTGCGGGATCAATTCGATGAGGAACGATTGAAATTTTTTTTCAGTTGTGGAGAGTTCAATGCGGTAGCCGCTGTCATCTTCCATGAAATGAAAATCATCGGTCATTGTGGACAAATCTTCCAGGTGCTCTCCGGGATTGGTATGGATGTCTTCCATTTCCATCATTTGTTCAAACATGTCTCGCGGTAGGGTCAGCCACTGATCCAAATCCGGTTCATACATGAACATGCCTTCTTCCGACACATACATCTCGCTTTTGGACATTTTATTTTCGGCTTCTTGCCTGATGATGCGCAGTTGATGCATGGTCAACGGATTCAGCATGACCTCCGCATCGAATTCTATCAAAGTTTGATTCGTTTGAGGTGATAAATCTTGTTCCAACTTAACCTGGGTAGACACAGCGAAACGATCCAGCTTATCCATCGCTTTCACCGATTTTTCCAACACTTCTTGGGGTCCTAAATCTTCTTTTGGACCGCATCCCGCGGCAAGAATTAAGACAACGGCCACAAGCGCCGTTAATCGTTTGCTCATTGTGCTCTCCCCCACTTTTTACCATACAGCTATCATTATATCATGCTGCTTAGATGCTCTACAAAAATGATCGGCAAGTATCAAATATTCTAAATTGACATACGGGAAAACGGATGGTTAAATGGAAGTAAGTGATCAGATATCTGATAACAAGATCATTTGCTGAGTGTTTCAAGCAGATGACCCAAGAAACAGTCAAACGCCTGGATTGGCGCAACAGCATTTGGTGAGTGTTTCAAGCCGAACATGACCTCTAAATCGCATCAGTCGGCTGATCAAGGGAGGTGTTTGTTTGAAAGTTGAAAAAATAACGACCAAAAAAATATCTGAGCGGGTGGTGGAGCAGATTGAGCATTGGGTTCAATCCGGCACGGTCCAACCCGGAGACAAACTCCCATCCGTCAGGGAAATGTGTGATCTTTTTCAAGTGGGTCGTTCAGCTGTACGGGATGCCCTGACCACTTTAAAAGGCAGAGGCATTGTTGATGTTCGCCATGGAGAAGGGGCCTTCGTCTGTCAGCCTGACGCCGCGAGCATTTTCAATGAGTGGCTGTTACTGGGCAAAAAAGACATTGGGGACTTGTATGCCGTGCGCCAGATGTTGGAAATCGGCTCGGTAGAGCTCGCTGCCATCAAAAGAGAGGGGTACGATCTTTTGAACATGAAAAGAGCGATTTTTGACTTGGAAAACGATCCCGAAACAAAAGGATGGCAAGCGGATTACGAATTTCATATGGCGATAGCCAGAGCGACGAGAAACGAAGTGCTCGTGCAACTGATGGAAACGCTCTCAGCAATGATGAAAAAAGCGCTCATCGATTGTTATCGCATTAGTTCCAGCGACCAAGAGGTGGCAGAAATGCTTTTTCGCCAACACATGCATCTGTATGAAGCCATTGAGCAAAGGAAGCCTTTGGAAGCGAAGGAACGCATGCGCAAACATTTGTCCTATGTTGAAAATTTACTGCAAAACAGCGGAATGGAGGTGGAGTCGCAGTGATCGACGCCCTGAAAGACATTGTCGGCGAAGAGCACATTCAAGTGCTGGAAGAAAGGGAACATCCTTTGGGTAATCATGCCCCTTATGTAGTTTATCCCCATTCTGAACAGGAAATAGCTTCAATCTTAAAACTGGCCAACAAACAGTCTCTTAAAGTGATCCCGATGGGGGGCGGAACTAAAAGAGGATTGGGCGGTGTTGAACCATCCGGTGATCTTATCTTGTCCCTGCAACGCCTGAAAGGCATTATCGAACATTCGGTCGGCGATATGGTGGTGACGGTATGCCCGGGTACGACGATGAAGGAACTGTCTGCATCACTGGCCAAACAAGGACAAATGATTCCCATTGATGCCTATTGGCCGGAGAAAGCGACCATCGGTGGGGTGGTGGCCGCCAATGACAGCGGGCCGAAAAGGATCAGATACGGTTCAGCCCGGGATCATGTCATCGGTTTGCGGGTGGTCTATCCTGACGGGAGGATCATCCGCACAGGCGGGAAAACGGTGAAAAATGTGGCCGGATATGATATGAACAAACTGTTTGTCGGTTCAATGGGGACGCTCGGCATACTGAGCGAATTAACGTTGAAACTGCGTCCCGTACCTCCATTTGTCAGCCTGGTGTTGCTCACATTTCCCGTTGATGCCCTGGCTGAATTGAAAAACTTTATCGTCAGCATTCAAGATTCGACGCTGGAACCGTTCGCTCTGGAAGTGTTGAGTCCGACGCTGCATGAGAAAATGAATCAGCAAAAAGGTTTCGGTTTGGCCATCTCCTTCGAGGACGTACAAAAAGCGGTGGAATACGAGGAGGATTGGCTCATATCCCGTCTGCCGCAAGGGGTTGAACGACACATTTTGCGTCAGGAGGAAGCCGGACAATGGTGGTCCGATTTTACCCGGCTGCCACCAGAAGACACATCGTACACTTCTGTTGAAGATGATGACCAGTTTGAAATTGCCTTGAAAATGGGGAGCAAAAATTTATATGCCCTTGACTTGGTCGAACGCTGTCATCAGTTAGGGGAGCAACAAGAACTGTCAGTAAAGGCGCACGGAGGTGCGGGTCACGGTATTTCCCGTGCTTACGTCAAAGGCAGTCGTGAACGGCTGCTCGCTTTTGTTCAGGATATGCGCGCTTTCGCCGAGGAACTCGGGGGCTATTTAATCGTTCAGCACGCCCCATTAACTTTTCGCCAACAACTCGAAGTCTGGGGCCAAAAACCGTCCTTTTTTACCTTGTTGGAAGGGATTAAGCAAGCGGTTGATCCCCATTTGATCCTCAATCACAAACGTTTTGTAGGGGGGATATAACATGAGCGGGTCTGAAAACAATGCGGCCGAAGTCCAGGCGGACACTCAATTACCGCCCACAGGTCATTACTTATGGGAAGATCCACCTGATGAGGATAAATTTTCTGCTTGTGTGCATTGCGGAATGTGTTTGGAGTCTTGTCCGACCTACCAACAACTGGGCCATGAACACCAATCGCCAAGGGGGCGGGTGCACGTCATCGCCGCGGTGGCCCAGGGAAAAATGGACATCAACGAAGCGTTTGCCGATCCGGTGTTCACTTGTTTGGATTGCCGGGCTTGTGAAACGGCCTGTCCGGCCGGGGTTGAAGTCGGAGCACTGATCGAAGCCGCCCGGGGACAAATCCGTCAGGCGATGCCCCTAACCGGATGGAAGGCCTTCGTCCACCGCTTTTTCTTGAGGGGCATTTTCCCTCATCCGAATCGGCTGCATATGCTTGGGCGCTTGACCAAATTTTATCAAAAAAGCGGTCTGCAAACTGTCGTTCGCAAAACAGGCTTAAAAAAGATCTTACCCGATCATTTGGCCGAAATGGAAGAAGTCATGCCCGCCGTGCACCGTCCGGTCCTCAAAACATATCCGGAAAAAGTCCCGGCCAAAGGGGAGAAAAAGAACAGGGTGGCTTTCTTTACGGGGTGTATTATGGATGTCATGTTTGCTGATATTAACGAAGCAACGGTGCGGGTGTTGACCCGCAACGGCAATGAAGTGGCTATCCCTAAGCAGCAAGTTTGTTGCGGTGCGTTGCACGTGCACGCCGGCGACCGTGAACAAGGGAAGGCGTTGGCCAGAAAGAATATCGACACCTTTTTGGAAGCCGACGTGGACAAAATTATCATCAATTCGGCCGGTTGCGGATGTGCGCTGAAAGAATATCCGGAACTGCTGCGCAACGATGCTGAATATCGGGAAAAAGCGGAACAGTTTGCCGCCAAGGTGGAAGATATCTCCAAATATTTACATGATACCGATTATGAGAAGCCAAAGGGCAGAATTGACAAACGGGTCACCTACCATGATGCCTGCCACCTGGCACACGGTCAAGGGATTCGGCATGAACCGCGCCAGGTGCTTCAGGATATACCGGGTCTGGAACTGGTTGAATTGCCGGATGCCGATCGTTGTTGCGGCAGCGCTGGAATATATAACATCACCAATCCCGAGATGGCCGGACAATTGCTGGATCGTAAAATCGATGATGTCCCCGATGATGTCGAGCTGATTTCGATGGGCAATCCGGGATGTATGCTGCAGATGGCCGTAGGTGTGCTGAAACACGGCCGCAGAGAGGAAATCGTTCATACCGTACAGCTTTTGGACTGGGCCTATCAGCAAGAAGAGGAAAGCAGCTCCAGAGAGAATGGAGTGGCGGAGCATTTGGAAGCGCCGTCCGAAGTGGCGGTGACCAAGGAGGGATAAAGCCATGCCTGCAAAAGATGTCGTTGTCCGCGAATTGGCCAAAATGGTCGGTCCCGGAGGGATTTTGCACCGCGAAGAAGACTTGATGACGTACGAATGTGACGGTTTGACGGTCTATCGAGGCCAGCCGTTGGCCGTCGTCTTCCCTTCAAATACAGAGGAAGTTTCCCGGATCGTCAAATACTTGTATGAACATGAAATTCCGTACATCCCCCGCGGAGCCGGAACGGGTTTGAGCGGTGGCGCCACTCCGATGGGCGGGGAAGTGATTGTCAGTTTGGTACGCATGAAAAAATTGTTAAGCATTGATTATGAAAACCGGGAGGCGGTCGTCCAACCGGGTTATGTCAACCTGAAGTTGACGAATTCGATTGCCCATAAAGGGTATTATTATGCGCCGGATCCTTCCAGCCAGGCCGCCTGCACGATTGGCGGCAATGTGGGCGAAAATGCCGGCGGCGCCCATTGTTTGAAGTACGGCGTGACCACCAATCATATTTTAGGTTTGGAGGTTGTGCTGCATAATGGGGAAGTGGTCCGGCTGGGGGGTGCGCCGGATACTCCCGGTTATGACCTGCTCGGTTTATTGACCGGTTCAGAAGGCACGCTGGGCATTGTGACGGAGATTACCGTGCGCATTCTGAAAAATCCGCAAGCGAAACAGACAGCCCTCGCCTATTTTGACAGTGTGGAAGATGCCAGCCACGCCGTCTCCGACATCATCGCTGCGGGCATCGTCCCCGCCGCTTTGGAAATGATGGATAAAATCGCCATTGAAGGTGTGGAAAAAGCGAATTATCCCGTCGGCCATCCCGAAGGCGTGCCGGCCGTATTGATTATGGAAGTGGATGGCATTGCCGCCGGCATTGAAGATCAGATTCAAGAAATGGTGGAAGTATGCAAAAAGCGGAACGTACGCGAAATTAAAGTGGCTGAAAATGATCGCGAAAGAGCGGCGTGGTGGGCCAACCGCAAAACGGCTTTCGGAGCGATGGGCGCCATTTCTCCGGATTATCTCGTTCAAGACGGGGTCATTCCCCGCAGCCGGCTGCCCGAGGTATTGGCCCGGATTCAAAAAATCAGTGAGGAGTCCGGACTGCGTATCGCTAACGTCTTTCATGCCGGGGACGGCAATCTGCACCCGCTGATTTTGTTTGACTCCCGCAACGAAGGTGAGACCGAACTTGCCTTGGAAGTCGGATCGAAAACGTTGGCCGTGTGTACGGATGTCGGGGGATCCATTACCGGGGAACACGGGGTGGGCATTGAGAAAAAAGAGGATATGCGTCTCGTTTTCAGTGACGAAGAAATTGAGGCCCAAACGGAGATTCGCTCCGTTTTCAATCCGCACAACTTGTTAAATCCCGACAAACTGTTCCCCAGTCCGGCCCGATGCGCCGAAGTTAAGAAAGCCGTCAAAGGGTCGGGCGGTGTAAAACAGGCGGTAAGCGGGCCGTGAATGTGGCGATGAAAGCATATCGGTCCACATACTGAAAAACCGGGAATGGGTGCTCCCGGTTTTTCACTGTTTATCTTCAATCAAAAATATGGTAATTCGGCCCGGACCGTGCACGCCGATGCTCAGATCCATCTCGATGTCGGCGCTGCGGCTGGGCCCCGTGATCAGGTTCATGCAGGAATAATCTGGCGCATGTGCCTCAAGCTCAGGCAAAAGCTGGGTGAGACGGGGAACAATTTTTTGCCCGGGTAAAATGATAGCACAAACCGCGGGCAATAAACTGACCAATCTCCCGCAATGGCCGCGGTTGTACAAGACGACCGTTCCCGTTTCGGCCAAACCGCGTTCTGCGACGGTGAAACCGACATCCGCTTGTTCCGCTTCCCTGATCAGTGCTTGGGCCTCTTCGTCTTCATCCCAGAACGCCACGTGATGCTCCTGAAGTGACTGCAGCGTTTGTTGCAGGCATTCGCCCACTGGCGTGGACTGTTTCCAGGAGATAAGCTTCCTGAATCCATTTTGTTCAAGCCATTCATGAATGTGTGTGCGAAGTTGTCCTAAGGAAGGGACGCGGATGACTTCGCCGCCCAAGCCCGTTAATGATTTTTCGAAACGGTTGATCAGCTCTGTCTGGCTGTCGTCTTTGTACAGATGATCCCACGGATGACGACGCCACTCCGGTTTTTTGATCTCATGCCCATGCCGAATGCGCGGCCTGCCTAATCGGTCGGCCAGACGATCAAGAAAAGCTTCTTTATTGGCCATCGGTATCCTCTCCTTGATGCCCCTCGCGTTCCCACCACTCCCGGAAACTCTCGGAAGCGGGTGCCTGCAAATCCCGGCCTTTGGTCCAATTCTTCAGTATGCTTGGCCCCTTCTCAATGTATCCTTCTCTATTGGTCAAAGGTTTCAAGGCGTATTTGGCCATCTTGATCCCGGTTTTGTACAAGAAGGGATTTGCTGTTGCTCTGCCGAATGTTCGAAAGGCAAGCTTTTCCATAAATGGACTTCTTTTTTCTTTTATTTCATCGCGACGCAGATCAATGAGCATGTTATGCAAAGGAATTTTCACCGGGCAGGCTTCCGTACATGCGCCGCACAGACTGGAAGCGTACGGCAGTTCTTCGTAACCTTCAAATCCTTCCAAAATCGGTGTGAGCACCGCTCCGATCGGTCCGGGATAGACCGAACCGTAAGCATGCCCGCCGATGTGGCGGTAAACCGGACAAACGTTGATACACGCGCCGCAGCGGATGCAGTTTAATATGGCTTGATATTCAGTGCCCAAAGCGTTGGAACGGCCGTTATCGACGATGATGATGTGCATTTCTTCCGGCCCGTCCTTGTCGTTTTCTTTTCTGGGTCCGCTCAGGGCGGTGACATAACTTGTGATTTTTTGCCCAGTGGCACTGCGGGGCAATAAAGATAACACGGAATCCAGATCTTCCCAGGAAGGCACGATACGCTCCATGCCCATCATGACGACATGGGTTTTCGGTAAAGTGGTGGTTAATCTGGCGTTCCCTTCGTTGCTGACGAGGACGATCGATCCGGTATCGGCCACGGCAAAATTGCATCCGCTCAGGCCGATATCAGCGTTGAGAAACATTTCCCGCAGCCGCTTGCGGGCAAATTGGGCCAATGTTTTTGTGTCATCGGGCAGGGGCTCGTCAGTTAACTTGGAAAACAATTCTGCGATTTGTTGACGGTTCTTATGAATGGCCGGCACGATAATATGTGAAGGAACTTCTTTGGCCAGCTGGATGATAAATTCCCCCAAATCTGACTCGATCGCTTGCACCCCAATCTCGTTCAATTTTTGATTCAGATGCATTTCCTCTGAAACCATTGATTTGGACTTAATCACCGTCTTCGCTTCTTTTTCTTTGGCCAGATCCAATATATATTGAACGGCTTCGGTTTCCGTATCAGCAAAAAAAACTTTTCCTCCGTTTTTTTCCACATTGGTTGAAAACTGATCCAAATAGTAGTCCAGATGTTCAATCGTGTGCGAACGAATCGCTTCGGCCCGTGTGCGCCATGCTTCCCAGTTGCCCAATTCCTCGGCTGCGTCCGCTTTTCCTGTCCTCAGTCTATGTTGGGCCGCGCGCAGTGATTGTTGTAAAAAAGGGTCGTTGATCGCTTGGTCCACTCTTTCGTCAAAAGAAGGTTTAGCGGCTGGATTCATATCGTTTCACCCCTTCATATAACAGTTCGGCCACATGACATACTTTGAGAGAGTGACCTAATCGTCTCAATTTGCCTTCGATGTTCATCAGGCAGGCCATATCCGAGCCGACCAAAATGTCAGCGCCTGTTGACAGGATGTGCTCCGCTTTTTCATCCGCCATTTCCTCGGAGATCGCGGGCATCTTCACCGCAAAGGTTCCCCCGAATCCACAGCAGTCTTGGGCATAGGGCAGATCGTGAACCTCTAAACCTTGAACTGAGCGTAAAAGCTGGACAGGTTCGTCCCGTATTTCAAGCCCGCGCATCATGTGGCAGGAGTGATGGTATGTTGCCACACCATCATAGCGGGCTTGTACATCTTTTATGTTCAAAACATTGACAAGGAACTCGGAGAACTCATAGACTTTGTCCACGAGATTTTGAGCTCGGTCTCTCCATTCGTCATCTGTGGCGAACAAATACGGGTAGTAATGACGAATCATGGAAGCGCAAGAACCCGAAGGCGTGACAACATATTCGGCATGTTCAAAAGCACGGATCATTTGCTTGGCAGCTTTTTGGGCCTCATCCTGATATCCGCTGTTATAAGCCGGTTGACCACAGCACGTTTGCTCAGCAGGAAAGTCGATCTGACAACCTTGTCGGCGCAGCAAATGGACAACCGCTTGTCCAACGCGGGGGAACATGACGTCAGAAACACATGTGATGAACAATGAAACTTTCATAATGAAATCCCTTTCATTTCTATATTTCGGTCTTCGCCTGCTTTTGTAGTTATTTGTAACAGTATTTTACAGTCGTTTGTAACAGTCATATGATCACTTATGTCTAAGTATATCACGTCCGGATACATGAATCAGCAATAATCATTGACAGAGCCTATTGATTCATTTATGCTAAATTTAATGATTTATAAATATTCCAAAAATATAGTTGAGGTGATAACGTATGAGCTAAACATGATGCTGAAACAGTCAACCTTTTTCACAGCAAAATGAAACCGTTATCAAACTTGTGCGTAGTATAGCATGTTCATTGGGGAGGGAATCGAATTGGGAACGGGTCTATTGTCTTTATTGGCTTTTCTGCCGATCATTGTCGTCGCTGTGTTTTTAGTCGGATTAAGGTGGCCAGCCAGTAAAGCGATGCCGTTATCATATGTGACGGTTGTTTTGCTGGCCTTATTTGTCTGGCGAGTATCTTTTGCCCAAGTGGCGGCTGCCACTGTTAACGGAATTGTCGTCGCTGTTTCGCTCTTATTCATTATTTTCGGGGCTATTTTGCTGTTAAATACGCTGCAAGAAAGCGGGGCTTTACACACCATACGACGGGGATTCACGGATATCAGCCCGGATCGGCGCATTCAGGTCATCATTATAGCCTGGCTGTTCGGCTCATTTATTGAAGGATCAGCCGGTTTTGGCACGCCCGCCGCCGTGGCGGTCCCGCTGATGGTCGGTCTTGGTTTTCCGGGAATGGCCGCTGTCGTCTCCGGAATGATTATTCAAAGCACGCCGGTGTCCTTTGGGGCCGTAGGCACGCCGATCATTGTCGGGGTTGGAACGGGGTTAGCGGGGGACCCTTCCATCACAAACAATATGGATGCGTTCGTCTCTGATATCGGATTCAAAGTCGCTCTGCTGCATGCCATTGGGGGAACGCTCATTCCGCTGTTTTTAGTCGGCATCATGACCAGATTTTTCGGAAAAAACAAATCGTTCGGTGAAGGATTAAAAGTTTGGAAGTTTGCTTTGTTTGCCGCATTTTCGATGACGATCCCTTATCTCATTGTCGCTTATGTGTTGGGTCCGGAGTTCCCGGCCATGCTCGGCGGTTTGATTGGCTTACTGATCGTCATTTCTGCCGCGAGGAAAGGATTCCTGATGCCCAAAGATGACGAGATATGGGATTTTGATGCGAAAAAGAACTGGGACCCGTTATGGACCGGAAGTATCGAACCTCCGACAAATGTGCTGAATCAGGGAAATATGAGCATGATCAAGGCCTGGACGCCGTATGTGCTCATCGCTTTGTTACTGATTGTCACGAGACTGGATATTTTTCCGTTTGGGACATGGCTGAAATACGTAACATTATCGATTCCAAATATTTTTGGCACAGACATTACGGCCAGTTGGGAAATATTGTTTTCACCCGGGTTCATCTTTATCGTTGTTTCCGTGATCACGTACTTCTTGCACGGTATGACAGCGGACAACTATAAACGCGCTTGGCAATCTTCCGGCAAAACGATGATTGCCGCTTCCACAGCGCTCATTTTCACTGTGCCCATGGTGCAAGTGTTCATTAATACTGCGGGCGGGGCCGCCGGATTCAGTGAAATGCCCATTGCCCTGGCGGACGGAGTTGCCGCTCTCGCCGGTTCGATATATCCGATCTTCGCCACGTTCATCGGCGGATTTGGCGCCTTCGTCGCTGGGAGCAATACAGTCAGCAACATGATGTTTTCTCTTTTCCAGTATGGTGTCGGCGAACGGATCGGTGTTGATCCGACTTGGATGGTCGCTTTGCAGGCCATTGGCGGTGCCGCGGGAAATATGATTTGTGTGCATAACGTTGTGGCCGCTTCGGCTGTCGTCGGGCTGACCGGCAGAGAAGGATACGTCATTCGCAAAACACTGCTTCCCTTCGTTTATTATGCGCTGTTGCTGGGTTCTGTCGGCTATTCCATTATGTGGACTTCGACAAAAGGCATTTTGAATCTCGGCTCGCTCATCGCCTTGATCATCTGGGCGCTCGCCATCTATTTAATCGCTACCAACAACAGGCGGATGCAATCGATCGACAGAGGGTTTTCTTCATAAGATAAAGGATGGCGCACTAGAGAGAGATTAAGGATGGAGAACTAGAGAGATGATAGAGGATGGAGAACTAGAGAGATGGAGGAGCGAGAAACAGAGGATCCAGAAATGCAAAAATCGTGACACCCGGGAAAAAATTTGATTTCTCCCGGGTTTGTTTATGGGTATACGAAGGCAATGATATGTTATAATTTAAGGAATCGATCTTTATAGACGAGGGGATGCTGGACATGGAGTCATTGAAAAATGTTGAGAACGGCGTGGTCCCGGCAGTCTGTTCTTTGGATTGTCCCGATCAATGCGGACTGCTCGTTCATAAAAAAGACGGCAAAATTGTTAAGATTGACGGGGATCCGAGTCATCCTGTGACGCAAGGAAGCATCTGTAACAAGGTCAGGCATATGGCCGAACGTCTCTATGACCCCGAACGTTTGCAAACCCCTTTGAAGCGCGTAGGTCCCAAAGGCCAAGGGTCGTTTGAACCGATCAGCTGGGAAGAGGCTATTGATACGATCGCCGGCCGTTGGCGAAAATTGATCGCCGAGGAAGGCGCGGAATCCATTCTGCCGTACAGTTTTTACGGCAATATGGGCAGGCTTCACTCCGAAGGCATGGATCGGCGTTTTTTCCATCGGCTTGGTGCCAGTCAGCTGGCGCAGACGATATGTTCTTCTGCCGGAAACGCCGGTTATAAATATACGATGGGCGGGAGTTTCGGAACAGATCCCGCGGAAATGTCGGAAACGAAGCTGTTTATTTTTTGGGGAATCAACGCGGTCAGCACAAACATGCATCAAGTGATGATTGCCCAAAAGGCGAGGAAAAAGGGTGCCAAGCTCGTCGTCATTGATGTTCACAAAAACCAGACGGGAAAGATGGCCGATTGGTTCATCCCCATCTATCCGGGAACGGACAGTGCGCTTGCGTTGGGCATCATGCATGTGTTATATGCGGAGAATCTTGTCGATCGCGATTTTTTAAAAGCATATACGGTGGGGCACGAAGAACTGGAGCAGCACGTCAAAAAATATGATCCGCAAACGGTTGCCGGAATCACCGGGGTGCCCGTCGATGATATTTATCAACTGGCCCGTATGTATGGACACATTTCTCCAGCCATGATCCGCATCGGCAACGGACTGCAGCATCACGACAACGGGGGAATGACGGTCAGAACGATCGCTTGCCTGCCGGCGCTGACGGGGCAATGGCGTTTGAAAGGCGGGGGAGCCGTTAAATCGAATGCAGGCTTTTTGGCGTACAACAAAGCGGCCTTGCAGCGGCCGGATCTGCGCCAGCGGCAGTCGCGGACGATCAATATGATTCAATTGGCCGAAGCACTGCACGACGCCGAACCTCCCATCCGCTCACTGTTTGTCTATTGCGCCAACCCTGCTGTCGTTGCCCCTAACGCCGAAAAAGTCCGCCGGGGGCTGGCGCGCGAGGATCTGTTTATCGTCGTACATGACCTGTTTTTAACGGAAACGGCCAAATATGCGGATATCGTCCTCCCGGCCACCTCTTCTTTCGAAAACACCGACTTCTATACTTCATACTGGCATCAGTACTTGCATTTGCAGGAGCCCGTCATTCCACCGTACGGCGAGAGCAAATCAAACGCGGATGTATTCAGAATACTGGCGGAAGCGATGGGCTTTGATGAGCCGGCGTTTAAAGAAAGTGATGAAGAACTCGTCGAGCGGGCCATCAGCGAAGTGCCCAATCCGTATTTCCCGGACGTCGATTTAGCGGAGCTGAAGAAAAAACGCTTTGTCAAGGCCAAAAATACGGGCGAGCACTGGAAAAACGTGAACACACCGAGCGGAAAAATCGAATTGTATTCGAAGCAAATGGAGCGTGACGGCTACCCTGCTCTGCCGACCTATATGCCTTTAGTGGATGAAGATTATCCTTTTTTATATGTACCCGGCCCAAACCATCACTTTTTGAACTCTACTTTTTCTAATAATGCAAAGCACATGAAACTTGAAAAAGAACCCCGATTATTTATGAATAGCGCTGATGCCGAAAAGCTGGGCATAGAGAACGGTTCGCTCGTTCGCATTTGGAATGAGCGCGGTGAATGTGAGCTGGTCGTCTCCGTGGGTGACCAAGTATTGCCGGGGGTGGTCGTCAGCCAAGGGCTTTGGTCTGATCAATCCGGGGCAAAGCGCCTGGTCAACGCCTTGACGCCAGATCGGGTCGCTGATATGGGGGGAGGGGCCGTCTTTTTCTCCGGAAAAGTCAATGTGGAGCCAGTCAAGTGAATACTTGTTCATGAAAAACCCGGGCGGAAACTTGTTTGTCGCCCGGGTTTTCACGTTCTTTGAAGCACTTTCTCGACTTTCATTAAATGAGAGAGCATTAACTGTTGGGCAAGATCAGCATTTTGCTCCTCAATGGCCTGATAAATGGCCAAATGTTCTTGATAGAGGCGTTCAACAGTCGATTGATCTCCGTAAATCCACAGCGAACGTGTTTCTTTCATGGTGTTCTTCAACGTATCCGAGACTTGGTGGATGAGGTGAATGAGCATGCTGTTCTGGGTGGCTTCGGCGATGGCTAGATGAAATTTGACGTCGGCTTGTTGTCCGACATCTTCATTGCCGATGGCCTTTTTCATGTCTTGCAGTGCTTCCCGCATTGTGTTTAACTGTTTGTCCGTCCTTTTGTCCGCAGCGAGGGCCGCCGTGCCGGATTCAATCAATTTGCGCACTTCTAGAAACTCCAATAGTTCGTCTTTATCGTGCTGTAAAGTGAGTGGAGACGGCCCGGTCCTGTTTGCCGGACGCACCGCTTGAATAAATGTTCCGTCTCCCTGTCTCATTTCAACGATTCCCATCGCTCTCAAAGCGCTTAACGCTTCCCGAACGGCCGAGCGTCCCACTTGAAATTTTTTGGCCAGTTTTTCGACAGAATCCAGCTTGTCTCCCGGTTGCAATCCGTCTTCTTGAATCAAGTCTTGTATTTTTTCAGCCACGATTTCGTATGTTTTTTTAGTATGAATACGGTGCTGATTCATCGTGATCACACTTTCATCGTTCTAAGTTCATGGCGTAAGGACAGCGTATTCGTCGTCATTTTGCTTGTTTTCAGGCTGATGATCCGTTCAATCCAAAGGATTCGTAAACTCATCTGCTGATTATCTTAAACGAATGGGCCCATGAAAGCAACTTTGCCAACGGCTGCGTCGTTATTTTGTGCTCTGATCTAGGCAATACAGACCGAGTGTGCTAAGATAAATGTACCGATAATCATCTGATGACCTGATGATGTCTGCAGTAATAAGCACGCTATCATTAAACGGAAGAAAGTATATTATTGGCTAAATATGAGCGAAACGATCATGATCAACATATGAGCGACGTACAAAATGAAATTCCATGTTTAGAACCGATTAATCAGCAGAAAGGAGCGTCAGCAAGCATGGAAGAGAAAAAAATAACCCCGGAAATTAAAAAACAGTTGCTCGAAGCGGCTGGTACAGACAATTACTTCGATGATGAAGAATCTTTGTTGGCTCATTCTTACGATGCGACACCGATCTATCAGGCGATGCCCGAAGCGGTCATCTATGCCCGCTCCACTCGGCAGGTCAGCGCCGTGCTGAAAGTGGCCGACGAACACCGAATACCGGTGTATACCAGGGGATCGGCCAGCAATTTAAGCGCGGGAACGTTTCCTCTTAAAGGCGGAATCGTTCTTGTCATGACCAAAATGAACCGTCTGTTGGAGATTGACGAAGATAATTTAACCGCCACGTTTGAAACCGGCCTGATCACGAAGGACTTGCACGATGCCGTGCAAGAGAAAGGGTTGTTCTATCCGCCTGATCCGGGGAGCATGGTCGTTTCCACGCTGGGAGGCAACATCGGCAACTGTGCCGGAGGTTTGCACGGTTTGAAATACGGCACGACAAAGGACTATGTCCTTGGTTTAAAGGCGGTTTTGCCGAATGGCGACGTGCTTGAAACGGGAGGAAAATTGACGAAAGACGTCGCCGGTTATGACCTGACCAAACTTTTGGTCGGCTCTGAAGGGACGCTGGCCGTCATTACCGAAGCGACGGTCAAGTTGTTGCCGGCTCCGCCTTACAAACGGATCATGCTGGCCTACTTTGATGATCTGTTTGCCGCGGCGCGCACGGTTTCCAAAATCATTGCGGCCAAAGTGATTCCGGCCACTTTGGAATTTTTGGATCACGGCACGATCCGGGAAGTGGAAGCGTTTGCCGGGATCGGTCTGCCGACAGATATGGAAGCGATTTTGATCATCGGACAGGATGGCCATCAGGCGGTTGTTGATGAGGAAATTGAGAAAATGACGCAAATCTGTATGGAGGAAGCGGCAGAAGTGAAAGTGGCCGAAAATGATGAAGATGCCGAACGGCTGATGACGGCCAGGCGGGCCGCTTTTACCGCTTTGGCCCGCAAAAAGCCGACGACGATTTTGGAAGATGCCACCGTTCCCCGCTCTCAAGTGGCCCCGATGGTGGAAAAAATCGTGGAAATCGGCCAAAAATACGACGTTGAAATTTGTACTTTCGGTCATGCCGGGGACGGTAACTTACATCCGACGTGTATGACCGATGCCCGGGACGAGGAAGAACTGGCAAGGGTTGAGAAAGCGTTCGACGAGATTTTTGAAGCGGCGTTGGCGCTCGGGGGGACCATCACAGGTGAACATGGCGTCGGCCTGGCCAAGGCCGCTCAATTGGAATGGAAAGTGGGCAAAGCCGGAATGGAGGTCATGCGTGGGATCAAAAAAGCGTTTGATCCTCACGGCATCCTCAATCCCGGCAAAATGTTTGCCGAGGAGACGAGAGAAAGAGTGGTGCTGGACTGATGGCTGTTATCGAAAAACAAAGCATGCCCAAAGCGGAAGAAAATGCACTGAACACCCGGATGGCCGAACTGCTGAATTACGACCAAGCCTTAAACTGCATGCGCTGCGGATTCTGCCTTCCTGCTTGCCCGACGTACAGGGAGATGGGTCAGGAGGCATCTTCTCCCCGGGGCCGGATCGCCTTGATGAAGGCGGCGGCGGACGGTTTGTTGCAAAACCCGCAGGTGCTTGAAGATCAATTGAACCAATGTCTGGGCTGCCGGGCCTGTGAAACGGCGTGTCCGGCGGGGGTGCATTACGGAGAGCTTTATGAACAAGGCAAACAGGCGGTCGAGGAAAAACATGCCCGCCATCGCTTCTGGGTCAGGATATTGCGCAAACTGGCCTTTGAGCACATTTTCCCCTACCAGAAGCGGATGCGCATCCTCGGCGGTCTGATCGCTTTTTACCAAAAGTCCGGGTTGCAGCGGCTGGTGCGCAAATTAGGGCTTATCAAGCTGTTTCCCCAGCATATGCAGGAAATGGAGGCCGTTTTGCCCGAAACGAAAGCTTCCGGCGTTAGCCAAGAGCTTGGGGAGTTTATCCCCGCCAAGGGTGAAAAAATCGGTACCGTAGGCATGTTTAGCGGCTGCATCATGGATATTATGTTTCTGGAGACGAATAAAAATACGGTGAAATTATTAAGCGAAGCCGGATTTGACGTGCTCATTCCCAAACAACAGAACTGCTGCGGTGCCCTGCATGCTCATAATGGGGAACGGGAAAAAGCGAAAGCATTGGCCAAAAACAATATTCGCGCCTTTAAGGAAGCAAACGTTGATTTTATTGCTTCCAATGCCGGGGGCTGCGGCGCTTTATTACAAGAATATAACCATCTTTTAGATGATGAGGATGAAGACATGCGCCGGGAGGCCAGCTGGTTTGCCGGCCGGGTGAAAGATGTCAGCGAGCTGATCCTCGATCACTCCTCTTTACGGGATATGGGTTCGCTCAACGAACGGATCACCTATCAAAGCTCTTGTCATTTGCAAAATGGGATGCAGGTGAAAGATCAGCCTCATTTTCTGCTGCAGTCCATTAAAGGAGCGGAATATGTTCCTCTGCTTGAAGGAGAGCGTTGCTGCGGCTCGGCAGGGATCTACAATTTGGTTCAGCCTGAGATGGCCGGGCGGATATTGGCTGAAAAAATGGAACATGTTCGCCAAACAAAGGCTGATACATTAGTCACCGCTAACCCCGGGTGTTTATTGCAAATGAAAGCCGGTATTCATAAAGCCGGTCTGAGTGATAAAATGAGAGCAGTACACATTGTCGATCTGCTTGCCGAAGCAAAAAGGATCCAGTAAATATCAAACGGGAAGACATCAAAACTTAGACGAACGGACATCAAAAGTCAATTGGGCGGACATCAAAACAAAAACGGACTGGCACCAAAAATCAAGCAGAAGGACATAAAAATCAAACGGCAGGACATGCGTGAATCGGCCGGCAGAAAGAGTCGGATTGATTTCAGTGAGCAATGAAGGAGGTCTTCTTAGGTGAAGGTGGGGATAATCGGAGGTTCGGGTTTTGTTGGCACGCATTTAAGCCGACATTTAGCCGAGCAAGGTCATGAGGTGATCGTTTGGACCCGATCACCGCATCAAACAAAGCGCCCGATTAATTTCACAGAAACTTCTGTTCGGCTGGCGCACTGGCCGTTGCCAAAGGAACTGGCGTCCGGTTCTGGTTCCGATCAACGAAATGAAGAGCGCTTAGCGGATGATGATGTCCTTTCCGTGGACGCCATCGTTAATTTGGCCGGAGAGACGATTAATCAACGCTGGACGACTAAAGCGAAGGAAAACATTCTCAACAGCCGGATCGAGACGACGAAGCGTCTCGTTAAGTACATTCAAGATGGCGTATTGCGGCCTAAAGTGGTGCTCAACGCATCCGCCATCGGTTACTACGGCACTTCACTGACGGACAAATTTAACGAACAGTCTTTACCGGGTGACGATTTTTTGGCAAACGTATGCCAGGCTTGGGAGCAAGAGGCCGATGCGGTCACTTCGCTGGAGGTTCGCCTGCTGAAATTAAGGGTGGGCGTCGTTTTGGGAAGAGATCAAGGCGCCTTATCTCGCCTGGTGATGCCTTACCGCCTTTTTGTCGGAGGAACGGTCGGCTCGGGTCAACAGTGGGTTTCCTGGATTCATGTCGATGACCTTGTTCGGCTGATCTGTTTTGCTCTGGAAAATGAGGCCCTTGAAGGAGCGGTGAACGGTACAGCGCCCCGCCCGGTCAGAATGAAGGAATTCGGCAAAACGGTGGGCAAAGTTTTGCACCGGCCGCACTGGTTTCCTGTCCCCACTTTTCTTTTACGAATGATTTTCGGCGAAATGTCCGCCTTAATTGTCAGAGGTCAGCATGTTCTTCCCGAAAAAGCATTGCAAAACGGCTTCGCTTTCCGTTATGCTGAATTAGAAGACGCTCTCGCCGATTTATTACACTAAGATGATTAGACTAAGATTTATTACACTAAGATGATTAGACTAAGATTTATTACACTAAGATGATTACACTAA
>CALBTX010000215.1 GCA_937967685.1 uncultured Bacillaceae bacterium
ACTGACTTATGATTTATCTTATGTTGACCAATCTGTGCCCGTTTATGCTTTTTTCGGTCAGTATTGTGTGGTTCATCATTATGCTGTGGTTCATGCCGGCCGCTGGCTTGCAGGGCTTGTTGTTCGGGTGTGACAACGTCGTCTTTTTTGTTTTGCTTAGGCAGATCCTGCTGATTGTCCACGATCAAAAACCTCTTCCTCTGGGGTCAGCCGCTTTAACCGCGTATCGAATTGGCCAGACCCATCATTTCGTCGGCCATGGAGATCGCCCGCGATTGAAACTGAAGCAGGCGCTGGGCGGTGATCAGGTTCGTCATTTCCTGGGTCAAATCGACGTTGGACATCTCCAGTGCCCCCTGGCGGATGTTCGCCGGTCGTTCGTCACCATCTAAAGCGGCCAGATTGATCAGGTTCATGCCGCCGTTGGCCAGCAGCTCTTCTTCAGCGACGGACAGTCTGAACCCGTTCTCCCCCACCGCTTCCAGGATGTCGGGGCGGTGAATCCGGGCCAGGCCTAACGTAAAGGTTTGCGCTTCGCCAAACGGCGGGTAAACGTTCAGTGTGCCGTCTTCATCCGCCTGGATTCGCTCGAAATCGTCCGCAAACGTGATCTCCTCTCCTTCAGTGTCTAAAACAGGCAGCCCTTGAGCCGTGACCAAACGCAGCTGTCCCGGCTGTGTCGGATGGGGCTGGGCATGGAAGTTGCCATCCCGTGTATATAACATTTCTTCGTACTCATTGCCGTCGGCATCCGTATACGTATGTAAGATGCGAAACCATCCGTCACCTTCAATCATGAAGTCCAGGGGCCGGTCCGTCTGTCGGACAGCGCCCTGTTCGGTTCTCAAAGACGTTGCGGCAAGCTTGACCCCGTGACCGACTCTGATGCCGTATGGCGTCCGGCGGCCGACTTCCCGATGGGCATGAGGCTGGTTGCGAATGTTTTCGGTTAATAGATCTTGAAATGAAGCCTCCCTGCGTTTATAACCGGTCGTATTGACATTGGCCACATTGTGGGAAAGCGTATCGATTTGATGCTGAATCTGCCCGAAGCTGTTGGCTGCGGTGATCATCGAAAGATTCATCAGCGGTCCTCCTATCCTAAGCGTCCGATTTGGGTGGCGGCCAATTCCATGCTGCGGTCATACGATTGCAACACGCGCTGGTTCGCCTCATAGAGCCTGTACATGGTCAACATGTCGCTCATCGTTCTCGTCGGATCGACATTGGAGCGTTCCAGGAAACCTTGCCTGATTTCATAACCGGGTGCTCCTTCGACTTCCGGATCATTCAGAAATGCGATCCCGTCTATGTGCTGGGGCTCTCCTTCCGGTGCTTCAGGATCGGCACCGTTTTCAGGCACAAAGCGGTAAACGCCGTTTCCTTCTTTGACCAGCCGTCCGGGCTGCTCCGTATAACCGATCCACAGGCGGCCCAGTTCTTCTCCGCCTGCTTCGTCAGCAGTATGTAAGATCAGCGTGCCGTCCTCCAGCACTTGCAGCGCTCCTTGTCCCACTTGAATCGGTTCAAGGTCTTCATTCAACACGGGATACCCTTCGGAGGTCACCAGCGTGCCTTCGGCATTGAGCATCAAACGGCCGTTACGTGTATAACGCACTTCGTCTTCTCCCGTTTGCACGGCAAAAAAGAGCGTGCCCCTTTCTTCTGTCTCAGGGTTTTCGGGCAGTGCCTGATCGACAATTGCCAGATGTAAAGGATGGCCGGTTTCCTGCAAATCCCCCTGCTGAAAGGAAGGGATGGCTTCCTGAGCATAAACACCTGTGTACAACGTGCCGATCGGGGTCGATCCGCTAAATGAAGGCTTTCCCTGAACATTGACTTGAGCATCGCGTATCCGTTCGATGAGCATTTCAGGGAACGCTCTCAACACCTGTTCGTCTTGTTTATATCCCGGTGTTTCGGCATTGGCCAGCCGGTTTGTTAACATCTGCTGCCTCCGTTCCGCGGCGATCATTCCGGAAGCAGCCGAATATACACCTCTAAACAACTTGCATCCTCCTTACGCCAATGATTTTTTCGGAATCTTGTCCAAATGCTCAAGCATCAGTCCCGTTCCTTTGGCCACACAGCTCATCGGATCTTCGGCAACGAGAACGGGCACTTTCAATTCGGTGGACATCAGCTGTTCAATGCCGTTCAGGAGGGCTCCGCCACCGGTCAGAATAATGCCTTTGTCAATAATATCCGCTGACAGTTCGGGAGGCGTCTGTTCCAAAACGCTTTTGGCAGCGGCAACGACACCGGCGAGGGGTTCTTCCAGAGCTTCGTGCACTTCCTTGGATGTGATCGTAATCGTCCTGGGCAATCCAGAGACCATGTCTCGTCCGCGGATATCCATCTCTTCATGACGCGCATCAGGAAATACAGTAGCAATGTTTTTCTTGACATCTTCTGCCGTCCGTTCCCCGATCATAAGCTTGTACTTTTGTTTAATATACTGTTGAATGGCCTGGTCAAACACATCCCCAGCCATTTTGATAGAAGAGGCGGTGACTATATTTCCCATGGAGAGCACTGCAATATCGGTCGTTCCACCGCCTATATCAATGACCATGTTTCCGCTCGGTTGAAAAATATCCATTCCCGCTCCGACGGCCGCCACTTTCGGTTCTTCTTCCAGGAATACTTTTTTGCCCCCGCTTTTTTCGGCCGCTTCACGAATGGCTTTTTGCTCGACCGAGGTGATATTCGTTGGACAGCAAATCAAAATTTTTGGAGAAGCGAACAAACTCTTGACGCCTATTTTTTGCAGAAAATGTTTTAACATCATTTCCGTAATTTCAAAGTCTGCAATGACCCCGTCTTTCAAAGGTCGTATGGCTACTATATTTCCTGGTGTTCGTCCGACCATGCGATACGCATCACTGCCTACGGCCAACACTTTGCCGTCCTTTCTGTCAATGGCCACCACGCTGGGCTCATCGAGAACGACACCTTTGCCTTTGAAGAAGATAAGCACATTGGCCGTACCCAGGTCGATTCCGATATCCCGACTAAACATGTATCCTAGCCCTCCCTGTTTCTTCCGCAGTAGTTATATCATACTAAATTATATTGTAAATTTGAACATTTTTCATTAAAAGATTCGCTGCTGAACAGGGATTTCCTTTTTTTATCTCCAAAAATTGGGGGATCAGCAAAATTATTTGGCTTCCACTTTGCGTGCCGTTTTGCGTTTTGTTTTCGATGCTGACTGATCGCTTTTGTATTTGATCTTTGTAGCCTCTCCTCCCCTTAGATGGCGCACAGATTTGTGATAATCCAAGATCTCTTTGACTTCATTGGCTAATTCCGGATTGATTTCAGGCAGTCGTTCGGTCAGATCTTTGTGCACTGTGCTTTTAGAGACACCAAATTCTTTGGCAATTTTGCGAACCGTATTACGGGTTTCAACGATGTATAGGCCGATTTTTATGGTTCGCTCTTTGATGTAATCGTGCACTCCCCTCGCCTCCCTGTACGGTTAATCTGATACATTATATTGGTCAAAGGAGGCATATATTCTTTAAATCCAAGCCTGACAAGCTAAAAATAAGCAATTTTTCCAAATCAAGCCTGTCCTCTTCCCGCAAAAAAAACACCCGGAAGGTGTGACAACCTCCAGGTGCTCATTGCCAGAGCTGTATGCTTATCGTTTATTCATTTTGTTGGGCGTCGGATTCTTCTTCCGTTTGATTGGCGTCAGATTCTCGTTCCGTTTGATTGTCGGAACCGTTTTCTGCTTCGGTATCAGACCCGGCATCCTCCTGGACGTCCGCTTCAGATTCTCCATCTGCATGCGTTTCCGCTTCATCGTTTGTTTTGGACTCCGTATCTTCCTGAGCGTTGTCCTTGTCTAAATACGCCATCGGATTCACCGGGGCACCGTCTTCTCTCACTTCAAAATGGAAGTGAACGCCCAAATCCTTGCGGAAGACACTGCGCCCTGCTTGGCCAATGATATCGCCTTTTTCAACCATGTCGCCTTCAGACACTTGCACACCTTCCAAGCTTTGATAAACGGTAACCAAACCGTCATCATGCTCGACTTCGACATAATTGCCGAGCAGCGGATCTTTCCCGGACGTGATCACGGTCCCGCTCAGTGCGGCAAGAACGTCAAACGCTTCGCCGTCTTCACGGGCAAAGTCCATGCCGTGGCTGGGGTGGTATTGGTTATCGTATTCCACCATCGCCTCCTGCTGCTCTTCTGCACTCGCTTCATCTTCGAAGAAACCGACGACGACGTTCGCTTCTCCGTCAGCCACAGGCCAGTCCATCGTTTCATTTTGGGCCGTGACCGGCGTTGCCTCGTCGTTATCAGCGTATCCATAGGCGTCTTCACCCATCGACTGCTGATCAGCAGGGGTTTCTTCTTCCACTCCCTCATATCCTATCTCATCCGGGTCAATGGCAAAATCGTTCGTGTTTTGATACCACGTGATGAACGCAAGGATAAGGGCTGCGGCTGCCAAGTAAATGGCGGGGAAAAACCATTTCTTTTTGATCAACCTTTTCCATGCCGACGGTTTTTGCTGGATTTCTTCTTCGGCTGGAGAAGATTGACGCTGTTGGTTTTCTTCTTTCATTTTCATCACCTCAGCTACCATTCTTGCCACATTGAGCAAGTTTATACCTGAGTTGATAGAAAATTTACAGTTTATCCCCAATTCCTGCCGATTCACTATAACGCACTATTTTCGAACGACCCACTGCCGATAGTCCTGAATGTCGATGTCCTGATAGTAATAGCGCACGATCTCTTCCGCGGAACGCCCCGCTTTGGCCATGCCGTTTGCTCCCCACTGACTCATCCCGACGCCGTGACCGTAGCCGTTCAATTGAATCACCACTTGACCGTCACGGATGTGCCATTGGAAGTCTGCAGAAGGCAGATCAAGCAATTCGCGCACTTCTCTGCCGGAAAACGTTTTTCCGCCCACTTGCACTTCCCCGACCCGATGCCCGGCGGTGTGGGAGATGACTTCATAAAACGGTTGGTCGTTGCTGACGGGGGCGCTCAGTTCCACGCCTAATTTCTGTTGAAATTCTTCCACGCTCATGCTCATCTGCTGTTCATAGCGAGGGGAATCCGCATCCCAGGGGCTTTCGACGCTTTTGAGGTATGGAATGTCTGTCCCCCAATAGTCCTCGGCATTTTCGGTATAGCCATTGCTGGTTGAAAAAAACGTGGCATCAATCGGACGGCCTTTATAGGTTAAAACTTGGCCCATCGTTTCGTTCACCGCCTGATTGATCTTGCTGATGTTTCGCTCATAGGCCCTGCCCCAGCGCTCTCGTAATTCTGCCTCGCTCTGATAGACTTGATGGTTAACCGAATCGGTCACATAGGAACCTTCGGGCGTATCTGAAAAATCCCGTTCGACCATGCGCCGAATGATGTACGTTCGGGCCGCCATGGCCTGTGCTTTTAATGCTTCCAGTTCAAAATCATGAGGCATCTCTGAAGCAACGACACCGCGTACATACTCTTCCAGAGGGACTTTGTCGATCTGTTTGGAGCCTGTCCGATAAACGGGAATGACAATGTTCGCTGTATCTGATGCTGTGTCATTTTTTTGCAATTGAACCTGACCGGCTTGTCCACGCCATGCTTTGGCTGTCCCGTCTTTGGATAGAAAAACGGTTACGACACTGGGGATGACGAGTAAAACAACGATAAATATCGAGCTGCAGATGAGCACGAAACGAGTCATAGCGGCATTCACTCCTATCATGTTCGGTTTACGTGTCATATGATTCGCTTGCTTTGTACACTGGAGCATATACAGCGGATTGGACAACCACTACGGTACATCATATGGGCGGATGATGCCTTTTATGACATATTTTCAACGGTTATTTTAAGTCGTATGAGCAAAAGGTCTTTTTCAAATTTCACTACAGCTTTGCCGTTCGGAGACTACAAATATTGACAGCGCTATAGACGGCGCCTCTCTTAAGCGCACAAGTAAAAAAGCTTGCTGCATGGTTTTGAGGCCATTGCAACAAGCTGCCAGTCAGATAATTGCAAATCAGATAATATTAGATAAAAAGTATTGACCGTGAGAATTTTGACGGGGAGATGAACGATCTTTACCCTTTACTGTTCCTTTCGTTCTTCTTCTACGACTTCTTACTTTCCTCTTCTACGGCGTCTTGAATGATTTGTTCTGCTTCATCTACTTGGGATATTGTAAATAGGCGTTCAGAGAGTTTCTCAATGACTTGATTGTCTGTTAATTGCTTCACTTTGGCTGTCAGTTCAACTGAGGCCGCACCAAACTGCGCTTCGAGGTATTTACAGAGCATACTTTGTTTTGCATTTTTCTCTGCCCTTTCCTCCGCTT
>CALBTX010000216.1 GCA_937967685.1 uncultured Bacillaceae bacterium
GATGAATTTCAGTCATTTAGGAAGTTTCAATGATGAAAGATGACTTTCAGTGATTGAGGAAGGCGTTTTCATGAATAAAAAGATGAAAGCATTTCAGTGATTAAGGATGAAAGCAATGGACAATAAGCCGCAATTTGCTGCCGAAAGGCCACATGAGCATGGACAGCCGAAGACGCCAATGTCTCCAACCACGTTGCATCTGTCCATCTTAGTTGCCCTCAGCGGGGCCCATTTATTGAACGATTTAATGATTGCCGTGATTCCGGCGATGTTGCCTCTCTTACAAACGGCTTTTCAACTCAATTACGCACAGCTGGGTATGGTCGTGATGGTATCCAATCTCATGTCTTCGTTCATTCAGCCTGTATTCGGTTATTTAACGGACAGAAAGCCGGTGAACTGGTTGCTTCCCGTTGGCCTTTTTACGGTGGGACTGGGCTTGGCTCTCGTCGCCATCGTTCCATCATATGGCTGGCTGTTGTTTGCCGTGGCTCTCAGCGGTCTCGGCTCTGCGTCATTTCATCCTGAGGCCAGTAAAACGGCTCACCTTGCTTCGAATCAAAACAGGGGATTGTCCCAATCCATATTTCAAGTGGGCGGGAACATCGGTCAGGCGCTTGGTCCGCTGATGCTGCCACTTTTTTTGGTTTATACAGGCATTGACGGGAGTTGGTGGTTCATCATTTTGGCCTTGATCGGTGTGCTGTTGATGTATCGCATTGTCCCCTGGCTGAAGCAAAGAAACAAAGAAGAAAATGAACGGAAGAAAAAGGGGAAAAACGGAACAAACCGCATCCCCTCCACGATCGTACTAACGCTGGTCGTGATCTTCCGCTCAACCGTCGTCGTCGGCATCTCTAGTTTTCTGCCACTGTATTATGTGAACGTGCTGGACATGAGCGTCAGTCAGGCCAGCATGCATGCATTCGTCTTTTTGTTTGCGGGAGCGCTTGGCACCTTTTGCGGCGGACCGCTTGCCGACCGTTGGGGAAATCGGACGATCATTATATTGTCCACCTTACTTTCGATACCTTTTCTGCTTGCCTTGCCTTACGTTCGAGGGGTGCTTGCGGTCATCGTCCTGATATTTTTAGGTTTTTGTTTGTTATCCACGAATGCGGTCAGCGTTGTCTACGGGCAAAAATTGTTGCCGCAAAAAATTGGCATGGTTTCCGGTTTGATGGTGGGGCTGTCAATCGGATCGGCGGGTATCGCGGCGACTGTCCTGGGATATTTTGCGGATTTATGGGGGATGCTTTTCGTCTTTTCGCTTTTGGCTGTCGTTTTGTCAACCGGCTGCTTACTCTCTCTGTTCCTGCCCACGGATCGGGTTTTACAAGATTGAGCATTACAAGAAGATTGCCTAAGCCCACATCATGTTATATACTCCTATTAGGACCAAGTGCTAATTTTAAAGATTGTTGACATCATTTTTAACGGGATCGATTTCGATGACTTCTTGGCGGTGGTGATAACAGATTGTCCAAATTGTCCAAAAAAGAGAGGCAAGAACAATTAGTTGAGATGCTCAAAAAAAAGCCATTTATGACCGATGAGGAAATCGCCAAACATTTTAACGTCAGTGTACAAACCATTCGTTTGGATCGATTGGAGCAATCGATTCCTGAACTTCGGGAAAGAATTAAAGTCGTGGCCGAACGAAATTTGGATCAAGTTCGGTCGTTGAGAGTCGATGAAGTCATCGGAGAAATGATTGATCTGCAGTTGGACCAAAGTGCGATTTCAATTTTAGATATTGGAGAAGAGCACGTATTTACAAGGAACAAAATCGCCCGGGGACACCATTTGTTTGCTCAGGCAAATTCGCTGGCCATTGCTGTCATTGATGAAGAGTTGGCGTTGACCGCCTCGGCCAAAATTCGTTTTCTGAGATCAGTCAAAGCGGGGGAAAGAGTTGTGGCCAAGGCCAGGGTGGTAGAAAAACGGGCTGGGCGAACGAAAGTAAAAGTAGAATCGTTCAGTGGTCAAGAAATGGTTTTCGCCGGAACATTCACGGTGTATCGAGCAGAAAAAGAGAAATATTGAGCTTGTTTGTGGTAGGAGACGTCCCACGCAGGGGCAGTTAGGAGTGACATCATGAGAATTGCAGTCGATGTTATGGGTGGGGATCATGCCCCTCAGGCGCTTGTTGAAGGTGCGTTGCAAGCACTAAAAAGGTTTGATGATATTGAACTGTTACTCATCGGTCAGCAAGAGAAAATCAAGAAATATGTCAAACGCTCTTTAACGAAGATCGAAATCATTCATGCGAGTGAAATCATTGAAGCTCATGAAGAGCCTGTTCGTGCGGTTCGCCGCAAACGAGACGCTTCCATTGTCAAAGCGGTGCAATTGGTTAAAGAGAAAAAAGCGGACGCTTGTATATCTGCGGGCAATACTGGCGCTTATATGACCGCCGGATTATTTGTCATTGGAAGATTGCCAGGTATTGAAAGACCTGCTTTGGTGAGCATGCTGCCCACCGTTGACGGAACGCCGGTTTTGGCGTTAGATGTGGGGGCGAATGTGGATGCTAAACCAAGCCATCTGGTGCAATATGCACGGATGGGAAACCTGTATGCTCAAAAAATTTTGGGTATATCCAAACCGTCGATCGGACTGCTGAATGTAGGAACGGAAGACACAAAAGGAAACGAGCTCATGAGGCAAACTTTTTCGTTATTGAAACAATCGGATTTGTATTTTTTAGGGAATGTGGAGGCCAGGGAAATTCCTTTCGGCGTGGCAGATATTATCGTCTGCGATGGTTTTTCCGGAAACGTTGTGCTCAAATCAACGGAGGGCACGGCTCAAGCAGTTTTTAGTCTGTTAAAAAAAGAGCTGAACCGCAGCCTGCCAAGCAGATTAGCGGCGCTCACTCTGAAATCCGGTTTGCGCAGGATGAAGTCCCTGTTGGATTATACGGAATATGGGGGAGCTCCATTGCTCGGTTTGAACGGTATATGTATTAAAGCTCACGGATCTTCCAATGCCAAAGCGATCGAGAATGCTGTCCGTCAGGCGAGAAATTTTGTCAGATTCGATTTAATCCAATTAATAAAAAGAGAAGTGCAGAAAGAGAGTGAAGCGAATTGAGTGGACAATCGGTTGGAATTTTGGGAACGGGTTCTTATGTGCCGCAGAAAGTGGTCACAAATGCTGATTTAGAAAAAATTGTTGATACGAGTGATGAATGGATCAGAACGAGAACAGGCATTAAGGAAAGGAGAATTGCCCCTGAAGATATGGCCTCTTCGGACATGGCTTATCAAGCCGGTTTGAAAGCTTTGGAATCTTCCGGTATTTCCGCGGAAGAGCTCGATTTGATTATCGTCGCCACCGTCACACCAGACACTTCGTTTCCTTCCACAGCCTGTCGCTTGCAAGACCGGTTAGGGGCCAGTCGGGCGGCTGCATTCGATATATCTGCGGCCTGCTCAGGTTTTTTATACGGTGTAGCCACGGCGACGCAATTTATACGAACGGGCATGTACCACCATATACTCGTAGTCGGTGTTGAATGTTTGTCCAAAATTACGAACTGGAAAGATCGCAATACATGTGTGCTGTTCGGGGATGGTGCGGGTGCCGTCGTTCTGGGAGGCGTTGAAGAAGGTTACGGTTTTCTTGCTTTCGAACTCGGAGCTGATGGAAGCGGCGGCGATTTGCTCACGGTGCCGGGCGGTGGATCAAGACTTCCATTGTCAGCAGAAGTGATCCGCAGGGAGCAGCATTATATCCAGATGAACGGCAAGGAAGTATTTAAATTTGCCGTGCGCATGATGGAACAAGTGTCGGAATCAGTCATTCATAAAGCCGGCTTATCCAAAGACGACGTACAATTTTTAGTCCCCCATCAGGCCAACTTAAGAATCATTGATGCGGCCAGGAAACGTTTGCAATTGAGTGAAGACCGCGTAGTCGTTAATGTTGATCGTTACGGAAATATGTCTTCCGCTTCCATCCCTGTCGCCCTGGACGAAGCGGTGCGCGATCAGCGCATCAGCCGGGGAGACGTCATCGTTTTCGTTGGCTTCGGTGGCGGTCTGACTTGGGGCGGAAGTGTCATGCGCTGGAACTTAACCGGAAAGGGGATGAGAGAATGAGCAAGATGGCTTTTATTTTTCCTGGACAAGGCTCTCAATCGGCAGGAATGGGCAAGGATGTTGCCGAAGAATTTAAGGAAGCGAAAGACATTTATGCTTTGGCTGACCAAACGTTGGGTTATTCGCTCTCAAGCCTTTGTTTTGAGGGGCCTGAGGAAGAATTAAAATTGACGTATCATGCCCAGCCGGCGATTTTGACGACAAGTATCGCCTTGTATGAAGCAATGAAGGAATTGGTCCCCAAGCCTGATTATGTGGCCGGACACAGTTTGGGGGAATATTCGGCCCTTGTTGTTGCCGGATCGCTCGCTTACACCGATGCTGTCAGCACGGTTAGGAAACGGGGACAATACATGGATGAGGCTGTCCCGGCCGGAGAAGGAACAATGGCAGCTGTTTTGGGAGGGGATCGTGAAACCGTCCGGCAAATTTGCGAGCGAGTCACTTTGGACGGGGAAACCGTGCAAATGGCCAACTTAAATTGTCCGGGGCAAATCGTTATTTCCGGAACGACAAAAGGTGTGCAGCAGGCATCGTCCAAATTAAAAGAAGCTCGCATTAGAAGGGTCATCCCCCTTTCAGTCAGCGGACCGTTTCATTCTGAACTGTTAAAACCTGCGGCGAGCAAGCTGTCGCACGTGTTGGAGGAAATTAAGATTCAGAACGCGTCCATCCCTGTTGTGGCCAATGTTGATGCCAGACCTGTCCTGTTGGCTGAGGATATTCAAACAGCGTTGGTCGAGCAAGTTTTTTCTCCCGTTTTATGGGAAGATTCCATCCAGTGGATGATCGAACAAGGTGTGGATACTTTCGTGGAAATCGGTCCCGGCCAAGTTTTGACGGGATTAATGAGAAAAATTAATAAAGAAGTTAACAGTTATGCCGTCTTTGATCGCGAATCTTTACATCGAACAGCAGAAGCGTTACAGTAGTAACGGTTAGAGTCAATTTGTGAACAAATACACCCATCTGTTTGTTCACTGTCTATCACTTTTTGTACAATGTTTATCTCTGAAAAGTCTATTTCCAGACCATGGCGGTCTCTCATACGCCATTGGCCAGCAAATAAGGAGGGATACGATGAGTTTAACGGGGAAAGCGGCCCTCGTCACAGGAGGATCTAGAGGCATTGGTCGGGCCATTGTCATCGAATTGGCGAAAGCAGGGGCCGATGTTGCCATCAATTATTCCGGAAATGAAAGCATGGCCCAGGAAGCGGCCCGGGAAGTGGAAGCGTTGGGGCGTCAGTCGGCGGTGATTCAGGCAAATGTGGCTGACAGTGATTCGGTTGCGAAAATGGTAAAGCACGTCGTGGATAAATTTGGACGTTTGGATATTTTGATCAATAATGCAGGGATTGCCAAAGACAATTTATTAATGAGAATGAAAGAAGAAGATTGGGATGCCGTTTTAAATGTGAATCTTAAAGGCGTGTTTAACTGTACGAAAGCGGTCACCCGGCAGATGATGAAACAAAGGTCGGGCAGAATCATTAATATTTCCTCTGTTGTCGGCGTTTTGGGAAATCCGGGCCAAGCCAATTATGCTGCGGCTAAAGCTGGGATCATTGGGCTGACGAAATCGAACGCCCGTGAATTGGCGGCTCGCGGAATTACAGTGAACGCCGTTGCGCCTGGATACATTCAGACGGATATGACTGCGGAATTGCCCGAGGAAGTGCGTCAAGAAATGTCCAAGCAAATTCCGCTTGGACGAATGGGACTGGCTGAAGATGTGGCCAAAGTGGTCCGTTTTCTCGCTTCCGATGATGCGGGATACATGACCGGACAGACACTCCATGTTGATGGAGGCATGGCCATGTAATTTGAAAAAACAATGTAAGATTGTGGTTGTACATATCTTTATATATAATGAGTGAGAGGAGGTGAGTGAAATGGCAGATACGTTTGAGCGCGTGAAGAAGATCATTGTCGATCGTCTTGGAGTCGATGAATCAGAAGTGACGATGGAAGCTTCTTTTAAAGATGACTTGGGGGCAGATTCTTTGGATGTGGTGGAACTTGTCATGGAACTTGAGGACGAGTTTGATATGGAAATCTCCGATGAAGAGGCGGAGAAGATCACGACAGTCGGTGAAGCCGTATCCTACATAGAATCTTTAAATTAGATTGACAGTCAGGTCCCGCCTTTTGCGGGACTTTGCTTCCGAAGCCCAGGACGGGCAAGTGTCGGTGTTACAACAGGACGTTGTGGTTTTAGCCGACCGAAGCCCAGGACGGGC
>CALBTX010000217.1 GCA_937967685.1 uncultured Bacillaceae bacterium
AATATGCCGCCCTTAACTGCCCTGCAACCGAAAACCGAAACATGCACCCCTAAACATCCCTGCAACCGAAAATCGTAATATGCCGCTTCTAACTTGCTCCCCCTAACGGCCGAGCAATCCTTGGCGAATCTCCACTAACGCTTGTATTAATTGATCAATTTCTTCCCGGCGGTTAAAAAAACCAAAACTGATACGCACGGATCCATCAGGGTCCGTCTGCACGCTCTGATGGGCCAGCGGCGCGCAATGCAAACCAGCGCGAACGGCAATATCATAATGCTCATCCAAAATGGCAGCCAGTTCCTGAGGATCGATTCCGGCAATGTTTATTGAAATAACGGGAGCTCGAACCGTATGTTCGTCAGGACCGTAAATCATGATATCTTTAATTTGTTTGAGTGCTTCTAAAGCATAACGAGTCAATGCTTGCTCGTGTTCCCATATGTTTGGCACCCCTTGTTCTTCAACAAACTGAATCCCTTTTTGCCACCCGGCAATCCCCGGTGTATTTAATGTCCCTGATTCATAACGCAACGGACGAACGGCGGGCTGATCTGCCAACTCGGAGTAACTCCCCGTCCCGCCGTGAATGAGCGGCTGCAAGTCCAAATGAGGCGCGATATACAATGCCCCTGTGCCTTGTGGGCCATACAAACCTTTATGGCCGGGAAAAGCCAGTAAATCGATATTCATGGCCTGCACATCAATCGGAATGACGCCGGCAGACTGGGAGGCGTCGACCAGAAACGGAATGTTGTGTTGACTGGCCAGTTGTCCCAATTCAGCGACAGGCAAAATCACTCCGGTCAAATTGGAGGCATGCGTGGCCACGATTAATTTCGTGCGTTCATTAATGGTCTGTTCAACGACATCCAAATCAAGCCTGCCGTTGACATCCGGTTGAATATAATGAAGTCGAACCCCGTTATGCTGGCGTAAAAATTCAAGCGGCCGGCGAACGGCGTTATGTTCATACGTGGTGGCAATGATTTCATCGCCCCGGTTCCACGTAAACCCTTTAATCGCCTGGTTTAAAGCGCCGGTTGCATTCGATGTAAAGATGACATCGCGCGCGTCACGAATCGCAAACAGGCGGGCAATCGACGCCCTCGTTTCCTCAACAACCCGCCCGGCTTTGACCGATAGTTGATGTCCGCCGCGTCCGGGATTTGCCCCGAAATCGCGCACAGCCTCCAACATGGCCTGGGCCACACCGTCAGGTTTAGGCCATGAAGAAGCTGCTTGATCAAAATATATCAACATGTCACCCCCTGTCACTCACCATCAGACGCTAGACCGTTCTTCTGCAAAATTTCCTTCTCCGCCCCGTCCTTTTTGTTCATTTCTTCCTGCACTGTAAAAAAATAAACTGTTACTGCAGGCTAGCAGGCTAAATTTGTAATGTCTGCATAATGCGTTCCAAGTCTTCGTCTGTAAAAAAGTCAATTTCAATTTTTCCTTTTTTTGCTCCTCTTTTAATTTTCACCGATGTACCTAACGTATTCTGCAGTTTTTCCTCATATTGACGCAAAAATATATCGTTTTGCTTTGGCTTTCGCTTCTTTTTTGTTTCGGGAGGACCGCTTTCGAGCTGTTTGACAAGCATTTCTAACTGTCGAACACTTAAATTTTCGTCAATGCTTTTTTTAGCCAGGCGTACAAGTGTCTTTTTATCTCTCACAGCCAATAACGCCCGGGCATGACCCATGGATAATGTTCCACGTGAAACATATGCTTGCACATTTTCAGGCAAATGTAACAAACGCAAAAAATTGGTGACATGCGGCCTGCTTTTCCCGACTTTTTGAGCCAATTCTTCCTGGGTTAAATTAAATTTTTCCATTAATTTTTGGTAAGCATGGGCAATTTCCAACGCATTTAAATTTTCGCGCTGTAAATTTTCAATGAGTGCTATTTCCATCACTTGCGATTCACTAAACTGACGGATGACGGCCGGAATCGTTTGCAAACCCGCCGCTTTCGAGGCCCGAAAACGCCTTTCACCGGCTATAATTTCATACCCTTTAATGCTTTTTCTGACGATAATCGGTTGAATGACACCGTGTTCGCGAATAGAATCTCTTAATTCATCGATCGATTCTTGTTCAAAATTTTTGCGGGGTTGGTAAGGATTGGGGCGCAATTCATTCAGTTGAATGTGGACCACTTGATCCTCTTCAGAAATTTCCAACGAAGGGATGAGAGCATCTAAGCCTTTTCCCAAACGTCTAGACATTGGCCAACACCTCTTTTGCTAATTCCATATACACTTCTGCCCCTTTGGATTTCCGGTCATAAGTGATGATTGACTGGCCATGACTGGGTGCCTCACTTAGGCGTACATTGCGGGGAATGATCGTTTGGTATACTTTTTCTTGAAAATATTTTTTCACTTCCTCAATCACTTGGATGCCGAGATTTGTCCGGGCATCCAGCATCGTTAACAGAACACCTTCAATCATCAAATTTTTATTCAAATGTTTTTGCACCAAACGGATCGTATTTAACAGTTGGCTTAAACCTTCCAATGCGTAATATTCACACTGGATGGGAATTAACACGGAATCAGCAGCGGTTAACGAGTTGATCGTCAAAATGCCCAACGACGGCGGACAGTCGATAATGATGTAGTCATAATCGTCCACGATGAGTTGCAGCGCTTTACGCAAACGGATTTCCCTTGAAATCGTCGGGACCAGTTCTATTTCCGCCCCGGCCAATTGAATGGTTGCCGGGATTAAAAATAAATTGTTGATGTTCGTTTCTTGTATGACATCATTCGGGTGAATATCATTAATTAATATATCATATATACAGTATTGCACATCCGCTTTGTCAATACCGATGCCGCTTGTCGTGTTCCCCTGGGGGTCGATATCGATTAACAGTATTTTTTTTCCTAAGGTGGCCATGCTCGCTCCTAAATTGACGGAAGAAGTCGTTTTCCCCACCCCGCCTTTTTGATTGGCAACCGCAATGATCTTCCCCATACTTTCACCTCATTTACCTTTCTCACATGCGTTTGCTGTCACCCCGTCTGCGGTAACAATCAAAAGAAAAGCGCCATATGCAGCGCTGCGATATGCCGCCGGCTTCATTGTTTTGGAATTTTTATCGTAAATTCAACGTATTCGTCGTGATCTTCTTCTTCAGTTTCTATCGTTAATCCTGTTTTTAAAACCATATCGACTGACTGTCTGATCGTATTTAACGCTAAACGCATATCCTTAGAATAATTTTTTCGCATCTGAGGCTTTCTTTTTGCAGGTCGTTTGTTTAAAAACTTCTCAATCAGTGCTTCCGTTTGTTTAACGTTTAACTGTTTATCCACAATTTCTTTTAAAAATCGAAGTTGCAGCGTTTTATCTTTGAGTGTCAATAGCGCACGTGCGTGCCGTTCGGTGATTTGGCGGTTTTTCAGTGCCGCATGGCATTCTTCCGGCAAATGGAGCAAGCGCAATTTATTCGCAATGGTCGATTGTCCTTTTCCTAACCGTTGTGCTAAACTTTCCTGAGTTAAATTATGAAACTCAATTAATTTTTGATAAGCTAGCGCTTCTTCGATCACCGATAAACCTTCCCGCTGCAAATTTTCGATCAGCGCCACTGAAGCCGCCTGTGTATCGTTATAGTTTTTAACAATGGCCGGAATGGTGGGTAAACCAAGTTTTATACAAGCCCGCCACCGTCGTTCCCCGGCAATGATTTCATATTCTTTATGGCCTTTTTCACGCACAACGATCGGCTGAATGACCCCATGCGTTTTAATGGTTTGGCACAATTCATCTATTTTTTTATCGTCAAACACCGTGCGGGGCTGATAACGGTTGGGTACGATTTTGTCCACAGGAATCGGCTTCACTTCTTCCTGTTCATCTTTTTCAGCCATGCCAAAAAAACGCGATATCTGTTCTCTCATGTCTAGACACCACCTGTTATCGTCCGTTCTAGCATGCATTACTATAAAGATTCTCTGTCTTCTGCTGAGATTCCTGCAAAAAAATAAAATGTTTCACGTGAAACATTTTAAATCAACGGTTTTTTTTGTGGAAGCCCGGGTTTGCGCGGATATTGAGAAGGAGTGGGTCTATTTTTATGGATAATCATGATCTGGCGTTCCCCACCCGCTTCCGGCAGCTGAAATGAGACCGCTTGTTCAACGGTCCCGCCCATGATTTTGATCGACTTTTGCGCCTCATTCAATTCTTGGGCGCCTTTTTTACCTTTCAGAGCGAGAAAGCGTCCTGTCAACTTGACAAAAGGAAGACATAATTCGCTTAAAATGTTTAAGGGAGCGACCGCCCTGGCCACAGCCAAATCATATCGTTGGCGATGATCCGCCTGATGGGCAAAAGATTCCGCTCGGTCGTGATAAACGTAAACATTGGCCAAACCCAACTGTTCAATCAGATGCTGGAGAAACACCGTTCTCTTTTTCAAGGAATCGACAAGCGTCAGCTGTAAATGAGGAAAACAAATTTTTAAAGGTATTCCCGGAAAACCGGCTCCGGCACCAATATCGATCATCGTCTGCTCCGCATCAAATGAAAAATAAAAAGCAGGTGTCAATGAATCGTAAAAATGTTTCAGGTAAACGTCTTCCTTCTCCGTAATCGTCGTCAAATTCATTTTTTGGTTCCAAGCGAACAGCAACTCGTAATACCTGTCGAACTGATCCATTTGTTCAGCATTGAGATGAATCTGTTCCTTTCGCAACATCTCCATAAACTGTTTCGTATTCATGAACTCAACGGCTCGCTTTTATCGGCATTCATTTGTTCCAAATAAACCAACAAAATGGAAATGTCCGCCGGACTGACACCTGAAATTCGGGAAGCTTGGGCTACATTCAAAGGACGCACATGAGACAGTTTTTCAATCGCTTCCTTAGAAAGGCCGCGAATGTTTTCATAATTCAAATCAGGTGATAGGCGTTTACTTTCCATGCTCTTTAGTTTTTCGACCTGTTGCAGCTGCTTCTGGATATAGCCGGCGTATTTGATTTGAATTTCAACCTGTTCGCGAACATCTCTCGGCAATGACTCGCTCGGTGGAGAAATGCGGGCAATATGTTCATAATTCACTTCCGGCCGCCGCAATAGAGCGTCTAAGGGCACGGCGTTACTTAATGTTTTGGAGCCGATTTCCTGCAAAATAGCCTGTGTTTTTTCATCCGGGGAAGCCTTCGTCTTTTTCAGTCGTTCGATTTCAGCTTCAATTAAACTTTTTTTCTTTTGAAACCGCTGGTAACGTTCTTCGGAAATCAAGCCGATCTCATAGCCGATTTCGGTTAACCGTAAATCCGCATTGTCGTTGCGTAACAATAAACGGTACTCCGCTCTAGAGGTCAACAGGCGATACGGTTCCTGGGTGCCTTTCGTCACCAGATCATCGATCAGGACGCCGATGTAAGCTTGGGAACGGTCCAAAATGATCGGTTCTTTCTGCTGAACTTTGCGAGCGGCGTTAATGCCAGCCATGATCCCTTGACCGGCCGCTTCCTCATAGCCGCTGGTGCCGTTAATCTGTCCCGCAGTAAACAAATTTTTAATTTTTTTCGTTTCTAATGACGGCCAAAGCTGGGTGGGAACGATGGCGTCATATTCGATGGCGTAACCCGCTCTCATCATCCTCGCTTTTTTCAAACCGGGAATCGAATGGAGCATGGCTTGCTGCACATCTTCAGGCAGACTTGTCGATAACCCTTGAACATATACTTCGGAAGTCATGCGTCCTTCCGGTTCCAAAAAAATCTGGTGCTTCGGTTTGTCGTGAAAACGGACGATTTTGTCTTCAATCGACGGGCAGTAGCGCGGCCCTCGGCCTTTAATCATGCCCGAATACATCGGTGAACGGTGCAAATTAGCCTCGATGATTTGATGCGTTTTTTCCGTCGTGTAAGTCAGCCAGCATGGGAGCTGATCTTCTTTAAATTCAGTCGTTTCATATGAAAAAGCCCTGGGGACATCATCACCAGGCTGAATTTCCGTCTGGTCATAATCTACCGAGTCACCGTGGACACGCGGGGGCGTTCCCGTTTTAAAGCGGACGAGTTCAAAGCCCAGTTCCTCCAGATTTTCCGAAAGGGTCACCGAAGGCTGTTGATTGTTCGGTCCGCTTTCGTACTCGATGTCTCCGAGAATAATTTTCCCCCGCAAATAAGTGCCCGTCGTTAAAATGACTGTTTTAGCAAAATACTTACTCCCTGTTTTGGTCACCACACCTTGGCAAACACCATCTTCAACGATCAACCTTTCAACCATCGCCTGGCGCAACGTTAAACGGTCTTCCTTCTCCAACGTTTCCTTCATCCGCTGCTGATATAAAACTTTATCTGCCTGCGCTCTCAAAGCCTGAACGGCGGGGCCTTTGCCCGTGTTCAACATTCGAATTTGAATGTACGTTTGATCAATGTTTTTAGCCATTTCCCCCCCGAGCGCATCGATTTCCCGAACGACATGACCTTTGGCCGGTCCGCCGATGGACGGATTGCAAGGCATGAAAGCGACCGCGTCCAAGTTTAAAGTTAACAATAATGTTGAACAACCCATTCTGGCCGCTGCCAGGGCGGATTCGCAGCCGGCATGGCCCGCACCGATAACGATGACGTCATATTGCTGATCAGGAGATGCCATCCAGATCCCTCACTTTCCTAAACAAAATTGAGAAAACAATTGGTCGATCAAACTCTCACTCACTTCATCCCCAATAATTTCGCCTAAACTTTGCCACGCTTTATGAATATCGATTTGGACAATATCGACAGGAACGCCAGATTCAATCCCGTTCAAAGCATCTTCCAGCGCTTGCTTTGCCTGTTGGAGCAAGGAAATATGCCTGGTGTTGCTCACATAAGTCATATCTTGAGCCTCCAACTCCCCCTGGAAATAAAGGTCAGCTATCGCCTCTTCCAGCTGATCGATCCCTTCTTCGTTTTTCAAAGACATTTTGACCATCGGTGCCGAAGGTTTCAGCCGCTTCACTTCGCCTAAATCAAGTCGCGCTTTCAAATCCGATTTATTGGCGACAATGATAGTATCGATGTCCTCCGTTAATTCAAGCAAAATCCGGTCCTCTTTTGCAAATGGCTCTGCCATGTTTAAGACGAATAAAATCAGGTCGGCTTCACGTAAAGCTTTTTTGGAACGGTCGACACCGATTTTTTCCACCAAGTCTTCCGTCTCCCGGATGCCAGCCGTGTCAATCAGCCGCAAAGGAACACCGCGCACGTTGACATATTCTTCAATGACATCCCTCGTCGTGCCGGGAATATCCGTCACAATCGCTTTATTTTCCTGAACGAGTGCATTTAAAAGGGACGATTTGCCAACGTTCGGCCGGCCGATAATCGCTGTTTGCAATCCTTCCCGCAAAATTTTTCCTTGCTCGGCTGTCTGCAGCAGCTTTTCTATTTTGGCGGATACGTGCGTACATTTTTTGTTCAAAAATTCGTGAGTGACCGCTTCGACGTCATGTTCAGGATAGTCAATCGTCACTTCGATGTGAGCCAACACTTCAATTAATTCTTCTCTCAGCTCTTTTATTTGTTTGGAAAGGCGTCCGCCAACCTGCTCTAAAGCAACGTTCATCGCTTTGTCCGTTTTGGCCCGAATCAGATCAATGACCGCTTCTGCCTGGGAGAGATCTAATCTGCCGTTTAAAAAGGCCCGTTTCGTAAATTCACCCGGTTCGGCCACTCTCGCTCCGTAACGAACAATGTATTGCAAAACGCGCTTAACAGACAAGAGCCCGCCATGACAGTTGACTTCGACAACGTCTTCCCGCGTATACGTCCTCGGCGCCTTCATCACCGACACCATGACCTCTTCGATCGTCTTCCCCGTTTCGGGATCGACCAGATGTCCGTAATGCAACGTATGGCTGTCTACGGCAGACAGCTTTTTTTTTCCTTTAAACAATCGGTCAACGATGGCAATGGACTCCGGGCCACTCACTCGAATAATGGCGATGCCTCCCTCACCCATCGGCGTGGAAATGGCCGCTATCGTATCCACGTTCGTTGCAGCCTCGCTCACGGATATGCTCACCTCTATTCACTGCTTGACAAACAGCAGCTTCAACGGGCAGTGCTGATTTTATAAGCGCTGTTCATTAGTATTTCCTAACTGTTTAGATTAACACACATCCTTCTTTTTGAGCAAAAAAATAGCTTCTATCTTGAAGAAGCTATTGATCAAGTTGACGCATCCCCACATCTCATTCTCTTGAGCAAATCATTCTCTTGAGCAAACATGCTGTAGAGCATAAACTTATACCACTCATTGAATTTTTAAAATTTATTCCGGATAAAGAACAACGCGGCGGTTCGGTTCTTCTCCTTCACTTTTGGTGCTTACACCTGCATAATCATGAAGATACGTATGAATAATTTTACGTTCGGCTGGATTCATCGGTTCCAAAACAACTTTTTGATGCGTGCGAATCGCTTTTTTGGCCAGGCGGTCGGCTAAATTGTGCAACGCTTCTTTTCGTTTTTCCCGATAGTTTTCGGCATCCAAAACAATGCGCACGTAACGTGCAGCATGTCGATTGGCGACGACATTTGTCAAATATTGGAGCGCATCGAGTGTCTGTCCCCGGCGCCCGATAATCATCCCCAACTTCGGACCGGAAATATCAAACAGCACGCGGTCATGCTCATATTTTTGACGAATATGTACGTCCACATTCATTTTTTGTAAAACGTCTTTCAAAAACCGAAAAGCAATGTTTACTGTTTCCGCCAATTGTTCATCGTCTGCAGATCGATTGACTGAACGCAAGTGATCATCTTCAATGACGGAGGCTGCCTGTGTCAGCCGTTCGCTGCTGCCCTCAGGCTGCTTGGGCAAATCATCAGTCTCTTTAAGCATCACTTCCACGATGGCCTCTTTTGAACCGATCCCCAAAAATCCGCGGCTTGGCTCCTGAACAACGCGTATTTCTACCTCATCTTCGCTTTTTTGCAATTGCTCCAGCGCAGATTGAACCGCCTCTTCAATCGTTTTCGCTTGCACCGATACTTTATTCACTTACCACTAACCTCCTGCTTCGGTTTATACATATCCTTCATGAAGTAAGCTTGAGCGATGGAAAACAAGTTACCGATGACCCAATATAAAGCAAGGGCTGACGGGAAGTAAATGGCGAAGATGGCTATCATGAATGGTAAAACGACCATTAATATTTTCATCTGCGGATTGGCCTGTGCGCCCATCACCTTTTGCTGCAAATAAGTCGTTAATCCAGCCAGCACGGGCAAAATGTAAAACGGATCGGGTTGTCCCAAATCACTGAGCCATAAAAACGAATGTGTGGCGATATGCTCGTTGCGCATAATCGCATGGTAAAAAGCGATCAATATGGGCATCTGGACGAGAATAGGGAAACAACCAGCCAGCGGATTGACATTGTATTTTTGAAACAGCTTCATCGTTTCCTGCTGTAACTTTTGTTGATCATTTTGATATTTTTTCTGGATTTTCACCATTTCCGGTTGAATCACTTGCATCATTTTAGACGTCTTTAACTGCTTGATCATCAGAGGCAACGTTAATAAACGCAATAAAATCGTCACCACGACGATGGACCAACCATACTGATCAACATTGCGATCATCGGTCGTATTAAACAGCTTCGCAAAATAATCGAGCGTCCAAGACAGAGGAAAGACGAAAAACTTATCCCAAATTCCGTTATCCGGATCTATCGGATCTTCATAGTTACATCCTGCAGCAAACATAACGAGTATCAGGAGAACAAAAATGAGTGCAAACTTCCGGGTCAAGATGACTCCTCCTAACAAAGATTAAGGTAGTGGGTCATAACCACCGGGGTGAAACGGATGGCATTTTATAATTCTTTTCAAACCTAAAAAACCACCCTTGACCACCCCATACTTTGCGATCGCTTCATATGTATACCGGGAACAGGAAGGTGCAAAACGACAAGTAGGAGGAAGAACAGGAGAAATGCATTGTTGATAGATACGAATCAAGCCTAAAAATAACTTTCTCATCGATTCTTCACTTCCTTAAAACCTAGCGTTTCTTTAAAACCCAAACGTCCGCCCAAAACTTACGGACGATACAGCTTTGATTTCTTGAGCACATGTAAAAAACTATTTTTCAACTGTTCATAATTTAATGAAAGCGCTTGCCTGCGAACAACAACGATAAAATCATATCCTCGGGGCAAATGTTTCGCTTCGTTTCTCACAACTTCCTTTACCAGGCGTTTGATCCGGTTGCGAACGACAGCCTGTCCCAATTTCTTGCTGACAGAAACGCCCAGGCGGAAATGGGCCACATGCGGGTTGCGACAATAATATAAAACCAGCTGCCGATTTGCGACCGAACGGCCCTCTTCGTAGACAAGCTGAAAATCTTCATTTTTGCGCAAACGATGACTTTTGTGCATACAGATGCTTCCTATCGTCTATTATAACAACTTTTGGCAAGGAATAAACCGAACATTGAAAAATAGTCTGACGATGTGAAAAAAGGCCACTGAGATCAGCAGCCTATGCCGAAAGGACCTTTCTTCCCTTTTTCCGTCGGCGAGCCAATATTTTACGTCCGTTTTTCGTTTTCATTCGGGCGCGAAATCCGTGAACCCTTTTCCGTTTGCGATTGCTTGGTTGAAACGTTCTTTTCATCATCACGCACCTCCCTAGAACACTATCTCCAAACAGCTGATTAAAACAGTCTAAAGTATTATAAAGATCTTTGAAAAAAAAGTCAATCAAACCTCCAAAATGACGTGTGGATGATCGATCAACAACTTCTGACAAATATCTACATATTTACCCACATCTATCCCACAAATTCAGCCATGTGTATAATATAAAAAAATACGGGTTGTGCACATGTGGATAAACCAAAAAGATCATTTGAACAGACAATATTTATTTGATATGCTATGTATGCTTCTATCTGTGGATAACATCCAACATGCAAACGAATATCCACACGATGTGGATGAAATTGTGGATATTTATTCCCAATGTGAATGATTCTTCTATTATTTTTCCACAGAAATAGACTTTGTTCTCTTTTTTATCTCGTTTTCTTACATTTTTTCTCTCGTTAGGCTTGTGTAAAAAATGTGCATGAAATGATTTTGTTTTTTCTCGGAAACCTCTTGCTAAGCGAACAAGAAGGAAAAGGAGTTAATCATAATGAAAAGTGCGGAAGAACTCTGGTCGCAAACATTGACCGAAGTGAAAAAGAAAATCAGTAAACCAAGTTATGAAACTTGGTTGCAAACGACGAAAGCACACTCGCTCAATGAAAAACAACTTGTTGTCGCTGCAAGAAGTGAGTTTGAAAGAGACTGGTTAGAGTCAAACTATGCTTATTTTATTGGCGAAATTCTGGAAGAAATCACCGGGTTTCCACTAGAAATAAAATTTATAGCTCAACAAGAGGAACCATTGGATGATGTTGATGTCAACATCGCGTTTCAATATAAAGAACACAAGCCGCAAAAAGACGCTGACCACAAAGGGGAATCGGCACAGGAGCTATACACGCCATCCACAGGAGGCGTGCTCAATGCAAAATATACGTTTGATACGTTCGTAGTCGGGGCGGGAAACCGTTTTGCCCACGCCGCTTCCCTCGCTGTCGCAGAAGCTCCGGCCCAAGCGTACAATCCTTTATTTATATACGGCGGGGTAGGTTTGGGAAAAACGCATTTAATGCATGCCATCGGCCAGTATATTTTAGAACACAATCCGAAGATGAAAGTCGTCTACACGACATCGGAAAAGTTTACGAACGAATTTATCAATTCTATTTTGGATAACAAGGCGACAGAATTTCGCAATAAATACCGCAAGGTCGATGTCCTGTTGATAGATGATATTCAATTTCTAGCCAAAAAAGAACAAACACAAGAAGAGTTTTTTCATACGTTCAACACGCTGCATGAAGAAAATCGACAAATTGTCATTTCCAGCGACAGGCCGCCGAAGGAGATTCCAACCCTGGAAGATCGCTTGCGCTCCCGTTTCGAATGGGGTTTGATCACGGACATCACCCCGCCTGATTTGGAGACACGCATCGCCATTTTACGCAAAAAGGCAAGGGCAGAAAAATTGGACATCCCCAATGAAGTACTCGTCTATATCGCCAATCAAATCAATACAAACATCCGGGAACTGGAGGGCGCTTTAATCCGCGTCGTCGCTTTCAGTTCCCTCGTCAACGAAGATATTTCCGCCGAATTGGCCGCCCAGGCATTGAAAGATATCATTCCCAGCAACAGGCCGAAAGTGATAACGATCGACCACATCCAACAAGTTGTCGCCCACCATTTCGGGCTGAAGGTTGAAGATTTAAAATCAAAAAAAAGAACGAAATCCATCGCTTTCCCCAGGCAGATCGCCATGTATTTGTCCCGTAAGCTGACGGACGCCTCTTTGCCAAAGATCGGACTGGAATTCGGCAAACGGGACCATACCACCGTCATTCATGCCTATGAAAAAATAAAAAAAGCGGTCAACACCGACCAGACGATTGAAAAAACGATTGATAACCTCACCGAAATGATTCAAAAATAAACCATGTGTATAAGGTGAAGAAGCTGTGCACAAACAATCCACATGTGCATAGCTTTATTTTTGCTGATCATTTCCGGTTTTTCCACAAATCCACAGCAATTATGATTAATATTACTTTAAAATAATATATATATGCTAAAATAGATAAAGATATGCTTAAAAAAGTTGGAGGTATGGAAGATGCAGTTGGTGATTGATCGAGAGTATTTAAGAGAGGCTGTGGCCCAAGCAGATAAAGCGGTATCCTCCAGAACAACCATTCCCATCTTGAGCGGTATTTTATGCACGCTCACCGAAAACGAATTCATCTTAACAGGAAGCGATTCGGACTTATCCATTCGGGTAACCATTCCGCGAGAAATAGATGATAATAAAGTGTTTAAAGTGGGTAAACTAGGTAGTATCGTCCTTCCGGCTAAATATTTTACCGAAATTGTCAAAAAATTGCCTGAAGGACAAGTTGAAATTGAAGTGAAGGATCAATCGATCGTTCATATTCGTTCCAGTCATAGCGAATTTCAATTAAACGGGCTGGACGCCCAGGAGTATCCAAGACTGCCCTACATTGAAGAAAATAAAGTATTGACCCTGCCCAGCCACCTGTTCAAAAACTTAATCCGGCAAACCTCATTTGCTGTTTCCACGCAGGAATCAAAACCGATATTAACCGGTGTTCACTGTGCCCTTAAACATGGTGAGCTTAAATTGGTGGCGACTGACAGTCATCGCCTGTCCCAAAGAATCGTCAAGGTGGAAACAGACGAAAGTCTTTCCTTTGAAAATGTGGTCATCCCTGGTAAGAGTTTAGCCGAACTACAACGGATCTTAATAGACGAAGACAAGCCGATTGAAGTGGTGATCACCAACAATCAAATTTTAGTAAAAACCGAGCGCATATTATTTTTCTCCCGTTTATTGGACGGTACTTATCCGGATACCGAACGCATCATTCCTCAAAAATCTCAAGCCGAAATTACTTTGAACACAAAATCATTGCTGCAGGCGATAGAAAGAGCGTCCGTATTGGCTAAAGACGGCAAGCATAATGTTCAGTTGACATCAGCTGAGCAAACGATTCACATCTCTTCAAATTCACCTGAAGTCGGGCGTGTGGCGGAAGAAGTTCACGTGAACAATATGGTCGGCGACGGTTTTAAAATCGCCTTCAATGCCAAATATGCGCTCGATGCCTTGCGAGTGATAGACAGCGAAGAGGTTAAAATTGAGTTTACCGGTTCAATGAGCCCTTTAGTGCTACGTTCACTGGATGATCAACAATTACTGCAGCTCATTCTGCCCATCAGAATATATGAAAACGTATGATGTTTGTCGTCATTGCACCTGAGTTGCGCACTGGAGTGAATGCACATGCCCACCAAAATTCAGATACAGAGCGATTACATTACGCTGGGCCAATTATTAAAACTGACCGGAATCGTCAGTACGGGAGGACAAGCAAAATTTTTTTTAAAAGAATATAGGGTGAAAGTGAATGAGGAGCCGGAACAAAGACGAGGCAAGAAATTATACCCCGGAGATCTCATTTCGATCGCTGGTGTCGGCCAATTTCAAATTGAGAGAGAGGATTAGGGGGACCCCCTTTGCACGTTAAACAATTATCGCTCAAACATTATCGCAATTATGAGGAATTAAGTTTGGAATTTGAACCCGGCATCCATCTGTTTATCGGCGATAACGCCCAGGGAAAAACAAACTTTTTAGAGGCGCTGCATGTACTTGCCTTGGCCAAATCACACCGCACTTCTCAAGACAAACAGCTCATCACCTGGAATAAAGATAAGGCTGTCCTCAAAGGGATGATTGAAAGAAAAAGAGGTTCTCTCCCGCTGGAACTGTCCATTTCCAAAAAAGGGAAAATGGCCAAGTACAATCATATAGAACAAAACCGTCTCAGCGATTATATCGGCGGTCTGAACGTCGTCTTGTTTGCTCCCGAAGATTTGCAATTGATCAAAGGCAGTCCGCAAATGAGACGCCGCTTTTTGGACATGGAAATCGGTCAAATTAACAGCACTTATTTATTTCATTTATCGCGCTATTATCAACTATTATCCCAGCGCAATGCGCTTTTGAAAGATTGGCATAACCGTCCAAACCAAGCCATGATCGATGTTTTTACGGTACAATTGATTGAGGAGGCAGCCAAACTCATTTGGCGGCGCAACCAATATGTGCGCTCCTTACAAACAAGTGCCGGCCTCGTCCATCAACAAATTTCAAAAGGAAAAGAAAACCTGACGCTCAAATATGTGTTTTCCGCCCCTCTTTCCGCAGATATGACGGAAGAGGAAATTCGCGAAACATTGACCGATCAGTTTGAACAAATCAGTGTGAAAGAACAAAGAAGAGGGACCACGTTAATCGGTCCCCATCGCGATGATCTGTCTTTTTTGATAAATGGCCGGAACGTTCAAATTTACGGTTCACAGGGACAACAAAGAACAGCCGCCCTTTCTCTTAAATTAGCCGAAATTGAACTCATTCATGATGAAATTAAAGAATACCCCGTTTTACTGTTAGATGATGTGCTATCAGAACTGGATGATCACCGCAGAACCCATCTGTTGCAAACGATGCAGAACAAAGTACAGACGTTTGTTACGAACACAAGCGTGGAAGGAATCGACCGGCATACTTTACGGGAGTCGTTTATTTACTACGTTCGTGAAGGGCAGATTACAAAAAAGAGGTGACCCCATTGACCATTGAAGATCACGCATATGATGAAAATCAAATACAAGTTTTGGAGGGCCTGGAAGCTGTTCGCAAACGTCCCGGTATGTATATCGGTTCCACGGGGGAAAAAGGACTTCATCATCTTGTCTGGGAAATTGTTGATAATAGCGTCGATGAGGCGTTAGCCGGATATTGTGATCACATTGAACTGACGATCAACCCAGATCAAAGCATTACGATTACGGATAACGGGCGAGGCATCCCGGTGGGCATCCATGAAAAAATAGGTCGGCCCGCTCTTGAAGTGATTATGACTGTTTTGCATGCGGGAGGAAAGTTTGATAGTGAAGGATACAAAGTATCCGGCGGACTGCACGGTGTCGGTGCATCTGTTGTCAATGCCCTGTCAGAATGGTTGGAAGTTCGGGTTCATCGGGACGGAAACATTTACTATCAACGTTATCAGCGGGGAATTCCTGAAGACGATCTGCAAGTGATCGGCAAGACGGATGTGACGGGAACGGAGACGACTTTCAAACCGGACCCTGATATTTTTGATGAACCGCTCGAATTCGATTACGATATTTTGCGCAATCGTATGCGGGAGTTTGCCTTTTTAAACAAAGGATTGCACATCCGGCTAAAAGATGAGCGGAAGGATGAAGTGCAGGAGGAACATTTTCATTACGAAGGAGGCATTTCCTCCTTTGTGCGCTACATGAACAGGACGCGGGAAGTTTTACATGAGCCGATTCATATTGAGGCGGAGAAGGAAGGAATCAGCGTCGAAATTGCGCTGCAGTACAACGATAGTTTCACTAGCAATTTGTTCAGTTTTGCCAATAACATTCATACGTATGAAGGCGGAAGCCATGAATCTGGCTTTAAAAGTGCGCTGACCCGTGTGTTGAACGATTACGGACGCCGGCACGGTGCTCTGAAGGAAACGGATAACAACTTGAGCGGGGATGATGTGCGCGAAGGTTTGACCGCCGTCATATCCGTTAAACTGTCCGAACCGCAATTTGAGGGTCAGACGAAAACGAAGCTGGGAAACAGTGAGGTGCGGGGTATTACCGAATCATTATTTGCCGAACATTTCAATACGTTTCTGGAGGAAAATCCGGATGTGGCCAAAAAGATTATAGAGAAATCTGTAATGGCCCAAAGGGCGCGGGAAGCGGCCCGCAAAGCGAGGGAATTAACCCGCCGCAAAAGCGCTTTGGAGGTCAGTGCTTTGCCCGGGAAATTGGCCGATTGTTCCAGCCGGGATGCGTCCATCAGTGAATTGTACATCGTGGAAGGAGATTCAGCGGGGGGATCGGCCAAACAAGGCAGGGACCGCCACTTTCAAGCGATCCTTCCCCTGCGGGGAAAGATCATCAATGTTGAAAAGGCGAGATTGGATAAAATTTTATCTAACAATGAAATCAGAACGATTATTACTGCTCTCGGCACGGGTATCGGTGAGGAATTTGATTTGGCAAAAGCCCGCTACCATAAAATTGTCATTATGACCGATGCCGATGTGGACGGGGCCCACATTCGCACGCTGCTTTTAACGTTTTTCTACCGTTATATGAAACAGTTGATTGAGCATGGATACGTCTATATTGCCCAGCCCCCTTTATATAAAATTACGCAGGGCAAGAAAATTTTATACGCTTATTCCGACCAGGAATTAGAGAAGAAGTTGAAAGATTTGCCGGAAAGTCCGAAACCGAATTTGCAAAGGTACAAAGGACTGGGTGAAATGAATCCCGAACAGCTGTGGGAAACGACGATGGATCCGGAAAGTCGGACGTTGATGAAAGTGAATTTAAAAGATGCCATGGATGCCGATGCCATCTTTGAGACGTTGATGGGGGACCGTGTTGAACCGCGCCGCGAATTTATTCAAACACATGCTAAATTCGTCAAAAATCTCGACATTTGATTGGAACGGAGGTAAACTCAATGGCCGAAATGGAGCAGAGAATACTGGAAGTGAACCTCGGACAGGAGATGCGCAATTCGTTTCTGGACTATGCCATGAGCGTGATTGTCAGCCGGGCCTTACCTGATGTTCGAGATGGCTTAAAACCTGTTCATCGACGTATTTTGTATGCCATGAATGAGTTGGGCATCACGCCGGATAAACCGTATAAAAAATCAGCGCGCATTGTCGGGGATGTGATCGGTAAATTTCATCCGCACGGAGACGCGGCTGTTTACGAGTCAATGGTGCGCATGGCCCAAGATTTTTCGTATCGTTATACGCTTGTCGACGGCCACGGGAACTTTGGTTCGATTGACGGTGATGGGGCAGCCGCCATGCGCTATACCGAAGCGAGAATGGCCAAAATTGCCCAGGAACTTCTCAGAGACATCAATAAAGATACGATCGATTACCAAGACAATTATGACGGACAGGAAAAAGAACCGGTCGTTCTTCCGTCACGCTTTCCCAATTTCTTGGTCAACGGTGCGTCGGGCATTGCCGTCGGCATGGCTACGAATGTTCCGCCCCACCAACTGGGGGAAGTGATTGATGCGCTCAACCATTTAATCCGCAATCCGGAGGCGAGTGTCGACGATTTGATGAACTATGTACCCGGCCCAGATTTTCCGACCGCCGGTCAAATTTTGGGCACGGCGGGCATCAGACGGGCTTATCAAACGGGCCGGGGAACGATCACGTTGCGGGCTAAGACGGAAATCGAAGAGATGCAAAACGGAAAACGGCAAATAATTGTCAGCGAATTGCCCTACCAAGTGAACAAAGCGAAATTGATCGAGAAAATCGCTGAACTCGTCCGTGAGAAAAGGATTGACGGGATTACCGATTTGCGAGATGAATCCGACCGGCACGGCATGAGGATCGTGATGGAGCTGCGCAGGGATGTCAACGCGAATGTGCTTTTGAACAATCTGTACAAATTAACGGCGATGCAAACGACTTTCGGCATTAATATGCTTGCTTTAGTGGATGGTCAGCCGAAAGTGTTGAACCTGAAACAAGTGTTAACTCAATATTTAACCCATCAGCAAGAAGTGATCCGGCGCAGAACCCAGTACGATTTAAATAAAGCGGAAGCCCGCGCTCACATTTTGCAAGGTTTGCGCATTGCTCTGGACCATCTGGATGAAGTGATTGAACTGATCCGTTCCTCACGAACGACGGACGAAGCCCGTTCCGGTTTAATGAACAATTTTGACTTGAGTGAGAAACAAGCGCAAGCGATTTTGGATATGCGCCTGCAACGGCTGACCGGTTTGGAGCGGGAGAAAATCGAAACGGAATATCAAGAGTTGCTGCTTAAGATTGATGAATTAAAAGCGATTTTGGCCGACGAACAAAAAATTTTGAACATCATCAGTAGCGAACTGACCGAAATTAAAGAAAAATATAATGATGAGCGGCGGACAGAAATCGCCCCAAACGACGAGCTGATTGAAGATGAAGACTTGATTCCACAGGAAGAAGTGGTCATCACTTTAACCCATCAAGGTTATGTCAAGCGGCTCCCCATCTCCACCTACCGCAGCCAGAAAAGAGGGGGACGCGGAGTGAGCGGCATGGGTACAAAAGAGGACGATTTTGTCGAACACCTGTTTGTTGCTAACACCCATCATTTCATTATGTTTTTTACCAACAAAGGGCGCGTATTCCGTCTAAAGGCGTACCAAATTCCGGAAATGGGCCGCACGGCCAGAGGCATTCCGGTCATCAATTTAATCCAGATTGAAAAAGACGAATACATTACAGCCGTCATTCCCGTTGACAAGTACGATTCTTTGCGCTATTTATTTTTTGCCACGCGCAAAGGGATTGTCAAGCGCTCAACTTTGGATTCATTTGCCAATGTGCGCCGCGGGGGATTGATTGCCATAAACTTGCGTGAAGATGATGAGTTAATTGCCGTGCGCTTGACGGATGGTGAACAGGAAGTCATTATGGGTACGAGTCAGGGGATGTCCATCCGCTTTTCTGAAGCCGATGTGCGCGTCATGGGCCGAGCGGCAACAGGCGTGAAAGGTTTGAGCCTGCGCCGGGGGGATGTTGTCATTGACATGGATATCGTCAATGAGGAACAAGATGTCATGGTTGTGACGGCCAAAGGTTACGGTAAACGGACGCCAATGGGTGAATATCGCAAACAATCCCGGGGCGGAGTAGGTATCAAAACGTTGAACGTGACGGAAAGAATCGGTTCGATCGTCGCCTTAAAAACGGTATCCGAAGATCAAGACTTTATGATTGTGACCACGGGCGGCGTCATCATCCGCATTCAGATTCGGGATATTTCCGTCATGGGGCGGTACACGCAAGGCGTACGGCTCATTCGTCTGCGTGATCATGAAGAAGTGGCCACCGTGGCCAAAGTTGAAGTATCGGATGAGGTTGAAGCGGAAGTCACAACAGATGGACAACGAGAAAACGCTTCTGCTTTAGACGAAGATTGATGGATCTGTTTCCTCCATGAATGTTTTCCGTAATCCATTGATGCTCTGTGCAGCAAATATGCTTTATGTAGCAAA
>CALBTX010000218.1 GCA_937967685.1 uncultured Bacillaceae bacterium
GCCCAAGGACGGGCAAGTGCCGAGAGCAAACAGGATGCACTTTTAAAAAGATATTTCAACGTTCCGTCTCTGAAATCCTGCCTGCCGGCGTTTATTTTTCTTCCTCTTCCCTCATTTGCACTAAGATGGTGCGCAAAGGAAAGGAGACAAGCAAAGCGAAAATGACATTCAAAACGAGCGTGGGAATCAGCTTTTCCATTAAGAAAAGTTCAAAGTCCATCACAACGAAATTGACCAGGGTCAAAATACCGTAGACGATCAGTTCATGAACAAACAGGGCGACAATCACTGTCGCTAAAATCAAAAAAATGTTGTGTTGAAAAATACGAAAGGTCACTCCGCTGAAATAGCCGATAAAAGCCATGGAAAAAGCATAAACGCCGAGTATGTTGCCATAAACAACATCATACATCAGTCCAAAAATGAACCCGAGAACCAACCCTTGAAAACGACCCAAAAAAAGGGAGGATATAATCAGGATGACGACGATGAAGCGGGGAACCATGACGATGGACAGCCCCCACCTATCCGGGGCAAAGACTTGGACAACGGTGCCCTCAATAATGAACAAAATGAACAGGGTCATAATAAACAAAAAACGGGTCATAATGCTTCCGCTCCCCCGTCATCTTCTTCATCTGTTTCTTCTTCAGGAGGAGGCGGTATCTCTCCGGCATCGAATGTGCGTTCCACAACGAGCACATGTTGAAATTCATACAAATCCGCAGCCGGCTCGATGAGAGCAGATTGGGTCAAACCGTATTCGTCAGGCATCATCTCCACGATTTCTCCGATGAATAAACCGCGGGGAAACACGCCGCCCCAACCCGAGGTGATGACAGTTTGTCCTTCTTCCAGTTCGGCGTCTTTCGGAATTTTCCGGAAGTAGAGCGCTTCCTGTTCAGCATCATACCCTTCGATCACACCGTAAATATTTTCCTCACCCTGAACAACAGCAGATATATGTATCGCTCGATTGGCATTGCTGATCAGCTCCACAGTCGACGTAAACTGGGAGACGGCATTCACCCGGCCGATCAAACCTTCGGCGGTCATAACGGCCATGTTCGGCTCAATGCCGTGTTTTTCCCCCCGGTCTATCGTGACCTGTTGGTACCATCTATCCGGAGAACGGCTGATCACCTGTGCTGAACGCAATTGGAAGTCGGACAAACTGGACTGAAGCTCCTGTGTTTCACGCAAACTCTCATTTTCCGTCTCCAGTTCTTTGATTTTGGCCATTAACTTGGCGTTTTCCTGCAGGTGAGCTTTCAGCTTCTGATTTTCGGAATAAACCTGCTTCATTTCGTTCATATTGGCAAAGAAGTTGGCCACTCCCTGGGCAGGTTTGTAGACCACCATCTGAAAAAAACCGATACTATCACGTGTAAACTGTTCCACCCAGGTCAGCTGCGGACGTTCATCCAACGTTAGACCGACAACGACGACCATTAAAATCGTGCTGACCAGAAGAAAAATCAAGCGTTTATTGGAGAAAAAAGAGGGCAATGACCAACACCTACTTACGTTTCGAACCGAATCTGTACTCTAGGTATCTTCCCGTACCGATGGCCACACAGTCCAGGGCATGTTCCGCCACAATCACCGGTATTCCCGTTCTTTCGCTTAAAACCCGATCCAGATTACGCAGCAAGGCCCCTCCGCCAGTTAAGACAATGCCCCGATCCATCACATCTGCGGCCAGTTCAGGCGGGGCTTTTTCCAACGTGACGGTGACAGCCTGAATAATCGCTTCAACCGTATCGGACAATGCTTCGGCCACTTCTTGAGAAGAGATGGGTATCGTTTTCGGCAAACCGGTGACGAGATCTCTGCCGCGAATCTCCATTTCTTCCGATTGATCACCTTTGTCTGCCGTGCCGATATCCATTTTCAGCTGTTCGGCCGTTCTTTCGCCGATCATTAACTTGTACGTCTTTTTCACGTACTGAATAATGGCATCGTCCATCTCGTCCCCCGCCACGCGAATGGAGCGGCTGGTCACGATGCCTCCTAAAGAAATGATGGCCACTTCAGTCGTTCCCCCACCGATATCGACGACCAGGCTGCCGGTTGGTTCCCAAACGGGCAGATCGGCTCCGATGGCCGCAGCAAACGGCTCCTCGATCGTGAAAGCTTCCCTTGCTCCGGCCTGTCTAGTCGCATCTTCAACAGCCCGTTTTTCAACAGCGGTAATGCCCGAAGGAATGCAGACGACAACATTCGGTTTGCGGGCTAACATGTTTTGCGTTTTCTGGGCCTGCTGGATGAAATGTTTCATCATCGTCGCCGTCGTATCGTAATCCGCGATGACCCCGTCTTTCATCGGGCGTACGGCAACAATATTCCCCGGCGTGCGTCCAATCATTTTTTTAGCCGCTTCTCCCACCGCTTCAATCGTCCCTGTATCCGTCCTTAAAGCGACGACAGAAGGCTCGCGCAGAATAACGCCTTTCCCTTTGACATAAACCAATGTATTTGCTGTCCCTAGATCGATACCCATATCCCTTGAAAATCCACCAAACATGGTTCATTAGCTCCCTTCAATTAAGCGCGCTCAAGTTGTCCACCGCTTTGATGTCCGATTACTATCATTAAAATAAGGAGACATTTATACGCTCCGTTGTTTGATCGCGTCCCTGCTCGATTTAATCCGTGCCAAACATTTTAAATCGTTTCAAACATTATATGTATCCTTTTTCTTTCATACTGACATAACGTCCGTCACCGATGATGAGGTGGTCCAAACATTCGATGCCCAGTATCTCTCCCGCCTGTGTCAATCTGCGGGTCACCTGTACGTCCTCCTGACTGGGCGTTGGATCACCGCTGGGATGATTGTGGGAGACGATGATGGAAGCGGCACTCCATTTTAACGCTTCTTTGAACACCTCACGGGGATGAACAATGGAAGCGTTCAAACTGCCGATGAAAACAGCTTTTTCATGAACGACTTCATTTTTCGTATTTAAATACAGACAGTACAATTTTTCCTGTTGATCCAAGGCGAGTACAGCCATTAAATACTCGGCAGCGTCTTCCGGAGAACGAATGGAAAAGCGCTCTCTCTGCTTCCGACCAACCCGTCTGCCAAGCTCCACGCCGGCTTTGATCTGCACGGCTTTGGCCTGACCGATGCCTTTAATTTGCATGAGCTCTTCCACACTGACTTCCGTTAAACGTCTGATTGAACCAACGGCTTTCAACACTCTTGAAGCCAGTTGAAAAACCGATTCACGATGGCTTCCTGTTCGAAGCAGAATAGCCAACAGTTCCTGATTGCTTAGACTTTCTGCACCTTCCTTGATCATCCGTTCACGAGGGCGTTCTTCTTGCGGGTAGTCACGGATCATCATCTGTTGCCTTTCTTCAGACAAATGAATCAACCCCCGCTCCAACTTCAACCGCGACCGGGCGGTCACCATTCTCAAGATGGAAGATGACGGTGCAGAGGTGCTTTGATCCGTTTCCATCATGTTTAAAGTTTAGCAGAAGGGGTACGTTCAGACAAGATGAGAGTACATAGAAAAAAACCTTGCCATGACACTTTTCGACAACGGCAAGGTTTTTGTGTACATCGATTCATCAGGCATCCATTCATCCGACTTTCGTCACATTTTTTTCTCATATCCGGAGAATCCGTTTATGACGCATTCAGGGAGGCAATCAGCTGTCCGTACTGCTGCACATAATTCAGAAGCGCCTGCTGGACCAACCATAAATATGCGGGATGAGTTTCATTTTTGTAATTTTCCAAGGCTTGAAAAGCGGAGTTCATCTCGCGCATCATTTGCTGACCGATCGCCTGCTCCTCCCCTTGCCAGGCTTGAAATAATGGTTTTCCCTCTTCGAGAAAAGCATGATGGCGGTTCTGTAAATCGGTCCATGTTTCATCGGAGAATGTATAATCTGGCGTTGACAAACCGTTCACGGTGACTCCGCTCAGTTGAGCGACAAGTTCGTCCCCCTTGGCCAGAAAGGTCGGCAACATCGATAAAGCGTCTTCTTCGACATCGACCTGTTGACCGGAAATGTCCGCAATGACATGCTCGCGAACATACGTTTCAAATCCTTTTTCTTGCACCATTTGAGCGACGGTATCAGCAGTTTCCCTTTCTACGCCGATGCCGGCATAAAGACGGTAGGCATCATCTTCTCTCATCAACAGGCCGGACAGATCGGCATCCGCCAACTGTTCCACAGCGCTTTGGGCTTTGTCCTCTTCGGAAAATACCCCGGCCTGTACAACATAATAAGACCGGGAAGGCAGTGTGACGACGCCGTCTTCCACGCTTCCGGCGGGAATCAAATGAGGAGCATCCGTCCCGAGAGAAGCCCCTTGCTCGCCATCATTCATTTCGGCTGCGTCACTGGCGTTCAGATCCGGGACCCGTCCCTCCATGCTTTCATTCCCTGCATGGTTCATCTTTTCTTCAGAGGACAGATTGGAAAACACGGATAAGACGGTCAAGCCCATCACCAAGCCGGCGATCATGGCCGCACCCGCCGTCAACAAAGCTTTCCACCCTTTTTTGTTGCTCCAAAAGGGCCTGTCTGTCTTTCGGCGAGAGATGGGATCGTTTCTCCTGCCTTTGGGGCGATGCCGTTTTTGATAGGCACTAAAAGGCAAACCCGGTTTTTTAGGTCTGGCCAGTATTTGATGTGGATCGTCCCATGCCGGTTGAACAGGCTTTTCGGATGCGGCACGCTCATTCGTTCCTGCAGAAAAGCCTTGCGCGGTGGACTTTTCAGAGGTCGTGTCCTTGTCGGCCTGCGCGGTGGGGGCTCGCCTCGCCTTTTGTTCGCGAGGATAATCGGCTCTATAGTCGAACGTCATCTGCGGGTCAGGATGGTCCGCCTCTTGATCCTGGGGAAATATAAACGTCATTTGATTTTTTTTAGCCATGTCCATCGCTCCTCCGTTCATCTCTCATTTACTTCTAATCTATGAAAAAATAAGAGATTTAGAACTAAAAGCGATCGGCCAATTAAAACAAACTAGAGAAGATGTCGGCGGACTTCAGCGATAAAATAGAGAGAGCCGGCAAAAATGAGCACCCCATTTTCCTGAGCGACATCTTGGGCCAGAGAGCGATAACCGGCTTGCCCATTCGTTTCCACACGGATGTCGATGCCCCAGCCGGAGCTTACTACATCCTTAATCTCGTCAAAAATATCCCGGGCAGGTTTCACGCGCGGGAAAGGAATCTCCGTTAAAATCAGCCGGTCAATGCAGCCTTGTAACGGTTGGAGCATCTCGAGCGTATTTTTATCCTGCATCGTACAGAAAACAAGGGTGACGGGCTTGGCGTCGTAATATTGCCGAATGGCCCGGGCGAGCGCCTGCATGCCCTGGGGATTGTGTGCGCCGTCGAGAATCGTCAGGGGATGTTGACTCACCGTTTCTAAACGTCCGGGCCAGACCGTTTCCGCAAGTCCCCGGCGCAAATCGTCCTCCTCCCACCAGACATGATAGTACTGTTTGAGAATTTCGAGAGCCATGAGCGCCACACCGGCATTTTCTGCTTGATGGTCACCTTGTAGAGAGATTTTAAGCTCCTTCCAATGGGTAAACACGGAATGAAACGAAAACGTTTGTGGTTGATCAAGGTGCAGGCGGAAAAAATCATCGATGACATAAAGGGAGGCTCTTTTCTCATTCGCTTTGCGCTTGATGACATCCAAAGCCACGGGATCTTTCACACCTGTCACCACGGGGACCCCCGCTTTAATAATCCCCGCCTTTTCCGCAGCGATGTCTGCCAAATGCGCCCCCAAAATATGCGTATGATCGTAACCCACATTAGTGATGACCGAGACGAGCGGCACAATCACATTGGTGGAATCGGCGGCACCGCCGAGACCGACCTCCATGAGGACAAGGTCCGGATAAGCCACATCGGCAAAGTAGGACAGAGCCATCGCCGTGACCACTTCGAATTCCGTCGGAGAGCCCCATTCTGTCGTGGACAGTTCATCGACTAACGGCTTGATTTTGGCGGCTGCTTTCAGCAAATCTTCATCGGCAATATCTTCCCCGTTGATTTGAATGCGGTTTTGAAAGCGGATCAAATAGGGAGAGGTAAATGTTCCCACCGTATAGCCGGCCTGTTGTAACACATGCGCCATGAAGGAAAGCGTCGAACCCTTTCCGTTCGTTCCCCCGATGTGCACGCATTTCAACCTGCGTTCAGGATGGCCGAGCCTTTCCAGCATCCATTCCATCCGTTCCAGGCCAAGCTTGATCCCGAACGGGGCCAAAGAGTGAATCCACTCGATGGCCTGACGAGCGTCTGTCCATTCGCTTGAAGGCTTCATGTTATTCCCGTTCATCACGACCAAACCCTCTCATTTCCTCTATGCGAGCCAATATTTGTTCACGTTGTTCCCGGTAATTTCTCAGCTTGTCGCGTTCTTCGTTAACGACCTTTTCCGGCGCTTTGGAGACAAACCCCGGATTGGTCAGTTTTTTCTCCGCTCTTTCAACTTCACTGTTCAGCCGGTTCAGCTCTTTCTCCAAGCGGGCCAACTCCTGCTCAATGTCGATCAATCCGGCCAAGGGGAGGTATACTTCCGCCCCGTTAACCACGGCGGACATCGCCTTCTCCGGAACGCTTAAATTCGGATCAATGACCAGTTTTTCCGGATTGGTCAGACGGGCAATAATCTTTTCATTGCGCCGTATCATTGTTTGCTGGCGCTCACCGGCCGGTTTAATCAACAATTCAACAGGCTTCCCGAGCGGGACGTCCACTTCGGCGCGAATATTGCGGACGGAACGAACAATGTCCATGATCACACCCATCTCTTTTTCTGTTTCAGGGGCATGAAATTGATCGTTCGTTTCCGGCCAGGAAGCGATCATAATGCTCTCTCCCTCATGGGGCAGGTGCTGCCAGATTTCCTCAGTGATAAAAGGCATGAACGGATGGAGCAAACGCAGCGTCTGGTCGAGCGTATGGGCCAGAACGGATTGCGTTTGTTTTCGTGCTTCGGCGTCTTCTCCGTAAAGCGGAATTTTGGCCATCTCGATATACCAGTCACACAATTCATCCCAAATGAAGCTGTACAGGATACGGCCGACTTCTCCGAATTCGTACTGCTCAGCCAAACGAGTCACATCGGCAATCGTTTGATTCAGACGGTGTAAAATCCAGCGGTTGGGCGGGGCGAGTTCTCCATCCAAACGGATATCTTCCACCTTGAAATTTTTCAGGTTCATGATTGCAAAGCGGGATGCGTTCCAAATTTTGTTGGCAAAATTGCGGGCCGACTCGACCTTTTCCCAATGAAAGCGCAGGTCATGTCCCGGGGAACTTCCGGTGGCCAGCATAAAACGCAGGGCATCCGCCCCATGTTTTTCGATGACATCCATCGGATCAACGCCGTTGCCCAATGATTTAGACATTTTGCGTCCTTCAGCGTCCCGGATCAATCCGTGGATGAGCACGTCGCGGAACGGGCGCTGCTCTGTAAACTCCAGGGATGTGAAAATCATCCGCGCCACCCAGAAATAGATGATATCGTATCCGGTCACTAAACAATCCGTCGGATAAAAACGGCGCATGTCTTCCGTTTCTTCCGGCCAGCCCATGGTGGAAAAAGGCCATAATCCCGAAGAGAACCACGTGTCGAGCACATCTTCATCTTGCTTCAACTCGGCTGTTCCGTATTTTTCCCGGGCTATTTTGCGGGCTTCTTCTTCCGTACGGGCGACGATGACGTCACCGTTCGGTGTATACCAAGCCGGAATGCGGTGTCCCCACCACAACTGACGGGAAATACACCAATCGCGGACATTTTCAATCCAATGCAAATATATTTTTTCGAAACGCTCGGGCACAAAATGGACTTTCGTACCCTCTTCTTGTTGCAGGCGAATGGCCTGTTTGGCCAGCGGTTTCATCTTGACAAACCACTGCGTGGACAAATAGGGTTCGACGACGGCGCCGCTGCGTTGACTGTGCCCCACGTTGTGCACATGATCTTCCACTTTAAACAGAATGCCTTCTTCCCGCAGATCATGGACGATTTGTTTTCGGCACTCAAAACGGTCCAATCCTTGATACTTTCCGGCGTTTTCATTCATTTTTCCCGACTCGTCCATGACAAGGACTTGTTCCAAATCATGTCTTTGACCGATCTCAAAGTCGTTCGGATCATGGGCGGGTGTAATTTTCACCGCGCCGCTGCCAAATTCGCGATCGACATACTTGTCGGCAATGATCTCGATTTCCCGGCCGACGATGGGCAATTTGACTTTTTGGCCGATCAAATGCTGATAACGTTCGTCGTCGGGATGAACGGCAACGGCCGTATCCCCGAGCATTGTTTCCGGACGGGTCGTGGCCACTTCAATATGACCGCTGCCGTCCGCCAGCGGATATTTCATATGATACAGCGCACCTTGCACTTCTTTGTATTCCACTTCAATATCCGACAAGGCCGTCTGTGTTTCAGGGTCCCAATTAATGATATATTTGCCCCGGTAAATTAAGCCTTGTTCATAAAGACGGACAAATACTTCCCGCACCGCTTTGGACAGTCCTTCGTCCAAAGTGAACCGTTCTCTTGAATAATCGACAGAAAGCCCCAGCTTGGACCATTGCTGGCGGATCAAAGCGGCATATTCCTCTTTCCAGGCCCAGGTCACTTCCAAAAATTTCTCCCGGCCTAAATCATGCCGGCTTTTTCCCTCGTCCTTTAATTTCGCCTCCACGCGGGCTTGTGTGGCAATGCCGGCATGGTCCATACCCGGCAGCCACAAGGCAGCATATCCCTGCATTCGTTTCATGCGGATGAGCATATCCTGCAGCGTCCCGTCCCAGGCATGTCCCAGATGAAGTTTGCCGGTGACATTCGGCGGAGGAATGACAATTGTGTACGTTGCCTTCTTCTGTTCATCAGCTTCAGGCGGCGTAAAAAAACCTTTTTCTTGCCAATACGCATACCACTTGGCTTCGGTTTCAGCCGGGTCATATTTCGTCGGCATGGAAACCTCGTTCGTCTGACGAGCATGACTTTCGGCGTGAATATCGAATTGACTGCGACGCTCACGTGTTCTTTCTTGATTCTCGTTCATAACTTTCAACGCTCCTTTTCGGTCATTAAGCAGTAAACGGACTTCAACACGAAGCAATATATTGACTTCAATGATAAAAACCTTCAATGATAAAAAGCCCTCTCATCCATAAAGGACGAAGAGAGCTCCGCGGTACCACCTTTGTTCACCTATCGATGCCATATCGACAGGAACACTCCAGGATGTAACGGTCCTCCCGATTTTCCTTACTCACCGTGCGGCTTCAGGAAAATAGACTCCAGGGCGACGTTCAACAGGTTCATCACGGGAAATGTTTCAGCCGCGCATTTCCCTCTCTGTCTGAATCCGCTGTTTACTCTTCCCTTTCAACGCCTGACAGTATCAGCGATGCGTTTGTTTCATTTTATCCTATCCATCTGCAAACCGCTGTTTTCATCTTGATGATTCTGCTAACCATTAGTGTACGAAAAGTGTACATATTGTACGACCTTATTGTACGACCTTGACATAGAGGAGTCAAGGTTGGCGAGTTTG
>CALBTX010000219.1 GCA_937967685.1 uncultured Bacillaceae bacterium
TGAGTTTAACAAAGAAGGGCTCAATCTATTTACATCCGTGTCTCCGTACATATATTATTATGGATATACAGAAATTTATAAATAGTGATATGAAAGGATTGGTTGAGCCTTGGTAAAAATAAAAGAAGGAACTCGACTGTGGGAGCCTTCGGAAGAGATGAAAAGGGATGCCAACCTCACCATGTATATGGATTGGCTGAAGGAACATAACGGGCAAGTCATTCATGATTATCATGAACTGTGGAACTGGTCGGTCACAGATTTGGAAAGTTTTTGGGAATCATTATGGGAATATTTCGAAATCCAATCCTCGCAGCCATATACCTCTGTATTGCAAAGAAAAGGGATGCCCAAGGATCGTTGGTTTGATCAAGCCCGGCTGAATTATACTGAGCATGTTTTTCGCAACATGGAAAATAAACGGAAACATCCAGCCATCATATTTAAAAATGAGCACCAGTCTTTGCAAACCATCACTTGGCAACAATTGCACGAACAGGTCGCACATGTCGCTCAATCTCTGAGGGAAATGGGTGTAGCAAAAGGAGACCGGGTCGTCGCCTACCTGCCTAATATTCCGCAAGCTGTTGTCGCTTTTTTAGCGACGGCGAGTATCGGGGCGATATGGTCAAGCTGTTCGCCGGACTTCGGCACCTCCAGTGTCATTGACCGTTTTAAACAGATTGAACCGAAAGTGCTCATTGCCGTTGACGGATATGATTATAACGGGAAACGTTTTGATAAAAGAAAAGTGATCCAGGCATTACAAGAACGGCTTCCCACACTTGAACATTTGATTTATGTTCCTTACGCCTTTGAGGAGATGTCTTCCGCTGAAATGTCAGCGCAGGCTTTGTCGACGAAGACCGAATGCTTGACCTGGTCAGATTTATTCAAGGGATCGGCCGAAGAAATCCGCTATGAACAAGTTCCGTTTGCGCATCCATTATGGATAGTATATTCCTCAGGCACGACCGGATTGCCCAAACCGATTGTTCATGGTCAGGGAGGCATTATTCTCGAGCACTATAAAGTATTGCATCTGCATTGTGATCTGAAACCGGGGGATCGTTTCTTTTGGTCGACAACGACAGGGTGGATGATGTGGAATTTTTTGGTGGGCGGTCTATTGGTTGAGGCGACCATCGTCCTTTATGACGGCAGCCCTACCTATCCCCAAGTGGATTCATTGTGGGAACTGGCTGAAAAAACAGAAGTGACGCTCTTTGGTACCGGTGCCCCTTATTTGACGATGTGCATGAAAGAAAACCTGATCCCCAAGATGAAATATTCGCTGTCTGCTTTGAAAGCGATCGGTTCAACGGCTTCCCCCTTACCCCCCGAAGGTTTTGGCTGGGTTTATCAAGCGGTCAAAGACGACGTTTGGTTAGCCTCGGTCAGCGGAGGCACTGATGTCTGCACGACATTTGTGGGCGGTTCTCCGATACTTCCGGTCAATGCGGGGGAAATCCAGTGCCGCTGCTTGGGTGTGAAAGCCGAAGCTTTCAATGAGGCCGGGATGTCGGTTACGGATGACATCGGCGAATTGGTCATCACGGAACCGATGCCCTCCATGCCGATCTATTTTTGGGATGACCCGGGAGATAAACGTTACTTAGCCAGTTATTTTGACACTTATCCGGGATGTTGGAGACACGGTGATTGGGTGAAAATCAGTTCACAGGGCAGTGTTGTCATCTACGGTCGCTCCGATTCGACGCTGAACAGACAGGGAATACGGATCGGCACGAGCGAACTTTACCGAGCGGTTGAAGATTTGGAAGAAGTTGCTGACAGTCTCGTATTTGATATTCATCGCAGGCAGCGATCAGAAGTGCTTTTATTCGTTGTTTTGAAACAAGGCGTCACCTTGGATGAATCCTTCAAGCACAAATTGAAAAATAAAATACGGACCGATTTATCCCCGCGTCATGTCCCGGATCAAATTTTTGAAGTGCCTGATATTCCGAAAACGCTAAACGGCAAAAAAATGGAAGTACCCATGAAAAAATTATTCAGCGGCATGAAACAGGAAAAAGCAGTCAACCCGGATTCGATGAGCAATCCTCATGTTTTACAACATTTTATACAGTTGGCCGAGAAAATAAACGTTTAAGCGGATCACAAGATACACCACTGTTGCCACTCTTTTCTTCCCATGTTTTTGAGGCTGGTGCGTCATACTATGGCTACACCACCCTTACCTTCATCCCTTTCACATGTGGCTGTCAAGATTTGAAGTCAGGAAATGAGGGATTCAAATGACGGAAGAAAATCGAGTGGACAGAAAGACGGTGTTTCAAGGCTCCGATCTTGTCGGTGACGAGGAGAACCAATCCTTGGATCTGCCTCAAGATGAAGCGGTCAATCAAGATCAAGCTCCTATCGATGAGAACGCCATCGAGAGCGGTGTGAATGAGATGGACGATTTGAAGGGAATATCCCCCGTTCAATCGGCCGTAGACACAACGCAAGAACATGAAGACGAGTCAGTGAATGTTGATCAAGATGTGACCGATCCCCGACCGCAAGAGCGTTCAGATGAATATGGCCCGATCGATGCCGTGACGAGAACGCTAACTGGCCGGGACGATCAGCTGCGTCATGATCAGCTGGAAGGCGATCTTGATTTTGAAGGCTATGAAACAGTGGAAGATGAAATTCCCTGGATAGCCGATCCTGCGGAGGTTGAAGAGCCAAAGGAAAATGACTACAGGGAAGAAACGGCAGCTGAAGTCAGTCCCTCCGCTGTGGAAAGGGACACCGCCGACGCTGACCGAACGGATAATGTGGAAGAGGTGGAGGATGCGGAAGCAGGCGGCACAGCCTTAGGGTGGACTGGATTAGTTCTCTCCATTCTGTCACTGTTCTTCCTGCCTGTTCTGATGGCAACAGCCGGTATTGTCACAGGGTATTTAGCTTATCGTGGTGGTGCGAGAAGCTTGGGATTGTGGGCCATCGGTGTCGGAGTATTCTCCCTTTTAATGAGTCTGTTTTTTATTCCGATCACGGTGCGATAACTGTTTACTCCTTGTCCCGCTACGGGGCAGGGAGTTTTTTTGAAATGCCGGCAAAAACTGTGGTAATATAGCTGATGATAAACGCAGCTCGATCAAGTCTTGTCAGTCATAAAGGATGTGGGACAGATGCATGTATATTTTGATAACAGTGCCACGACTCAGCCTGCTCCTGAAGTCGTCGAATCGGTCAATGAAGTGCTATCCAAATATTACGGCAATCCTTCCTCAATTCATGGCCTGGGTGTGCAGGCAGAAAAACTTCTCAGACGTTCAACGGAACTGATCAGCGAGCAGCTGGGCATTGAAGAAAATGAACTTGTTTTTACTTCCGGGGGGACGGAAAGCAATAATTTGGCCATTAAGGGCATTGCTTTTGCTTATCAAGCCCGTGGCCGTCATTTGATGACTTCCGCTGTCGAGCATTCTTCGGTGTACGAAGTTTGCCGAACGTTAGAGAAACATTTCAATTTTGAAGTCACTTATTTACCGGTTGACAGACAGGGCAGGGTGTCTGCTGAGGACGTGAAAAAGGCGATGAGAGAAGATACGATCCTTGTCAGCATCATGCATGTCAATAACGAGCTCGGCAGTATACAGCCGGTGGAAGAAATCGGCCAAATCGTCCGCCGGTTTCCGAAAGCCTTTTTCCATGTCGATGATGTTCAGGGCATTGGCAAAGTGCCCTTATCCATTCGGCAGGCACATATTGATTTGTTAAGTCTTTCCGGACATAAAATACATGCTCCGAAAGGAATCGGTGTTCTGTTCGTGCGTAAAGGGATTGAGCTGTATCCGCTTCTGCATGGCGGATCACAGCAAAACGCCATGCGTTCGGGCACCGAAAATGTAGCCGGCATCGTTGCTGTGGCCAAAGCCATACGCCTGGTCAAGGAAAAAGAAAAACAGCACGCCGAACATTTTTTTCAGCTAAAACAAAGAATGGTTCAAAATTTGGAGAAGCTTGACGAAGTCAAGGTTAATTCGCCGCTGGACCGTCGCAGCTTTGCCCCGCATATCGTCAACGTTTCCTTTCCGGGGATCAAGCCGGAAGTTCTTGTCCATGCATTGGAAGAAAAAGGCATTTTTGTCTCAACCAAATCGGCTTGCTCTTCAAAAATTGAACAGCCCAGTCGCATCTTGCAAGCTGCGGGCATGGCCAGAGAGCAAGCGAATTCGGCCATTCGAATCAGTTTTTCAATGTATAACACGCTTGAGGAAGTCGATTATGTTTCGGAAGCTTTAGCAGAAATACTCCCTTATTACCAGAAAGTGATGAAGGTGTGAGTGGTATGGCCAGTCGGAATCTGCCGTACGAATTTATTTTAATTCGTTACGGTGAATTAACGTTAAAAGGTAAAAACCGCAAAAAATTTGAAAATATTCTTCATGAACATGTGCTTGCCCAGCTCAAAGATTTAAACGTAAAAGTAAGTAAAACGCATGGCAGAATGTACGTTTATTTAAATGGTGAATCCGTCGATGTCGTCACCGAGCGGTTAAGCCGTATTTTCGGCATTTCGTCCTTCAGTCCGGCCATCAAATCCGGACTTAGGCTTGATGAAATCAAAGACAATGCGCTTAAAGCGGTAAAAGCAGTGGATCCCCCACCCTCAACGTTTAAGGTTAATGTCAAAAGAAAAAACAAATCGTTTCCATATGCATCCTTGGAAATGAACCATCACCTCGGCGCACACATTTTGCGAAACACAAAAAACCTTCGAGTGGATGTCCATGCCCCGGACGTTGAGGTTTTCGTCGAGATTGGAGAGCGGGCGGCATATGTCATGTGTGAAAAAATTCCCGGTCTCGGCGGATTGCCCGTGGGAAGCAGCGGCAAAGTGATGTTAATGCTCTCAGGAGGGATTGACAGTCCGGTAGCGGGTTATCTGGCTTTGAAACGGGGACTGCGTTTTGAAGCGGTGCATTTTCACAGTTTCCCGTTCACGAGTGAACGGGCCAAACAGAAAGTGATCGATCTGACCAAACAGTTAGCGGTTTATGCCGGACATTTGAAGCTGCACATTGTCCCTTTCACCCGCATCCAAACAGAAATCCAGAAGGTCATCCCTGAAGAATACAGCATTACGATCATGAGGCGACTCATGCTGCGCATTACCGAAGGGTTGGCGCTCAAAAATCAAGCTTTGGGGGTTGTCACGGGAGAAAGCCTCGGACAAGTGGCCAGCCAGACATTACATAGTATGCATACCATTAATGCAGTGACCAATTTCCCTGTTCTTCGGCCGCTGATCTCCATGGACAAAATTGAAATTATTAACTTGTCCAAAAAAATCGGCACTTATGACACATCAATCCTGCCTTACGAAGATTGCTGTACCGTGTTTCAGCCTAAATCCCCCAAAACGATGCCCACAAAGGAAGCGACCGCTCGACTGGAAGAACGTTTGGCGGTCGATGAACTGGTGGACGATGCCATTCGCCGGACCGAGACGGACATTTATGCTTCCCGTTATGCTTCCCGTCAAGAGGAAGATCAAACGAATGAATTGGACGCCTTGTTTTAAAATCATATAACATCCATTAAAACCCTTGGATCAAGGGTTTTTTTGGTGCAGTCATTCACTTTGGCCGGCTGGATAAACTGGGGATGAAGTTCACATAATAATTTCAGTTGAAGCTAAGGTGGTGGTCCGAAGGGGGAGTGAATGGATGAAGAAAATCATTTTGTGTTTGTGGGGATTATGGGATTGGCTGTATTTTCATTGCAATCGGATGGAATACGTTTCCAAAGGGGATAATATTTTCCGTGTCGTTCGCAAAACATATAAAGGGCCGCCGTTGATCACGAACAGCGGGCAGTGGATCTGCCCAGGAGATGAAATTATAAAAATCCATTTATATAATTATCAGCTGGCCAAAGAAATATTGAATTTTTCGTCTGATGTCGCTTACGTTCTTTATTTAAGAAAAGGGATACAACGATCCATGCAAGGGTTGAGCGCCTATATCATCGATTTGCCGGATTACGAGCGAATCAAAGCCATCATGGGCACTTCAATGTTAAATCGGGGAGCAGAGCGTTTCGGGTTTTATAAGCACGGGGTTGAAGACACATGGTATTATCGGCTCAAAGCTTATTTATACAAATTCATTTACATGCTCATTCACCCCCAAGGGTTGCGTTATTTAAAACAACATGGCTCCAAGTTGGAAATTCAGCATTTGGTCATCACTGTGCAAGAATTACTGCAACGTTACGCCCATGAATCAGGCAAGCCCTCCTCATAACTTGCAAACTGAAGGCGGCTGAAAGTGCCATGAAAGTTGTCATTGTCACCGAAAACAAAGTCGGCGATGGACATTACAAAGCGGCTAAAGCTTTGGAACAAGCTTTCCAAACTTGGTGTGGACAAGAGGTTGAGACGAAGATGATTGGTGGATTGCGTGCCATTCATCCTGTGCTGGAATGGTTCGTGGTCCACATTTATTTATCGACCATCAAACTGTTTCCTGCCGTTTGGGGCTTGACTTACAAACAGTCCAGACATGTTCCTCTCATACAAAAAGTCGGCTTTGCTCTCAAACTCATCTCCTGGTTGGAAAAAGAACGCCCCGATCTTATTTTGTGTACACACCCCGCCTGTGTACCGGCGTTCAGCTATCTGAAAAAGCACGGCAAACATACTTTTGATTTAGGAGTCGTTTTTACGGACTTCGGATTTCATCCGTTTGCCGTTTCCCAATATGTGGATTATTATTTTGTGGCTCACGAAGGACAAAAACAGCAACTGATGAACCAATACGCCATTGATGCAGGCACCATTTACAATTTTGGCATCCCGCTGGGCCGGGAGTATCGTGCATCTCCCAAGGAAGCGTACATTGAAACGCGAAAATGCGTCATGGAAGATAAAAGATCAGCTCAACGTAAACGGCAGGTGTTGCTGATGGGGGGCGGACACGGCTTGGGCCCCATTGAACACATTTTACACGTTTTCAGCGTACATTCTTCTTATGATTTGACCGTCATTTGCGGCAAAAATGTGAAATTATACCGACGCCTAATGCAGCAGGACTTTAAACATGTACGTGTCTTAGGTTATGTACAGAACATGAAAAAATGGATCGAAAGAGCGGATGTCGTCATTTCCAAACCGGGAGGATTAACGATCGCGGAAACCCTGGCCTGCGGAAAGCCTCTGATCCTCATTGAACCGATCCCGGGTCAGGAAGAGTGGAATTGTCAGTTTGTCCAAAACCATCGACTGGGACTTTATGTTGAACATCTCACTGACCTGCCGGACGTTTTATCGGCAATGGCGGTCCGGCCGGAGCGATGGATTGACAACAGGCAGCGCTTGAAAGTCCAAAAACGGTTTAGAACATCAGCCGAAAACATTGTGCGGACGATTATGAGTTATTCCAAATGCAATTGATATCAATGATTTTTCCATCAATTGCACATGAAATGGATGTATGGAAAAGGGGCTTAAATCACATTATAAGACTACTTCATTGGAGGGAGGTGAAACACATGGCTCAAAATCAAAACAACAGAAGCAGAAATACGAATCAATTGCTTGTTCCCGGTGTTCAACAAGCTTTGGATCAAATGAAATTTGAAATCGCTCAAGAGTTTGGTGTCAACCTTGGAGCTGAAACAACTTCCCGAGCTAACGGTTCTGTCGGAGGAGAGATCACTAAGCGTCTTGTCCGACAAGCTCAAAGCCAAATGAGCGCTCAACAACCTCCTCAACAATAATGCAAATTTCATATTATGGATCAACCAGAGCCAGCCTCAGGCTGGCTCTTTGTTGTTTGGATGCAAATATTGTTGCCAATAATGAGGGTGAGGAGGGATGGACATGAAATACGTGCTGGCATTTCAGCTGGCTAACGTTTTTTTAGGCATCATCATCTGTTGGACCACTTTACGCATTACGATCCGTTTCAAACGGAAAGAGACGGATGAATTATTCAAGGTCCATGTTCAGGCCTGGTTCGGTTTAATACGCTTGCAGTTGAAGGTACCCGCCATCCAACTAGCGGATGATTTTCCGGGTATGCAGTTTGCAACCGAACTGGAAAGTCCTCAGGAAGCATTGGATCAAAAAAAAGAGAAGATCAACCCTCAAACATTGTTCCAGTTTCAAAAATGGCTTCGTACCTTACGACAGCGCATTCATGAACTGCATCAGATCATGAAAAAGTTTTTAAAAACCATCCGAGTGGAACGTTTTGAATGGGTTTCGGAAATCGGAACGGGTGACGCGGCTGAAACGGGTGTTTTGACAGGTATTTGCTGGGGTGTCAAAACAAGTATTTTGGGTCTTATTCGTTCTTTCTTCACACTGAATACGATGCCCCGGGTGTTGATCCATCCGGATTTTCAACATCAAACGTTTGAAACGGAAGTTGTATGTATGATGAAGATGAGAATTGGACAAGCTATTTTAGCAGGATTACGTATACTTTTAAATCTGAGGAAAAGGCGTGATAATAAATGGCAGAGCACCCTATTCAAGGCTTGATGAAAACGGCCATGGAAAACTTGAAAGAAATGGTTGACGTCAATACAATCGTTGGCGATCCGGTTGAGACCCCCGATGGCAGTGTCATTGTGCCCGTTTCGAAAGTCGGTTTTGGTTTTGCCGCGGGCGGCAGTGAATTTGAAACAGCCGACAATACGTCTTCCGCTGGAAACGGCGGTTCATCTGCCGGTGATCTTCCTTTCGGCGGCGGCAGCGGCGGCGGTGTTTCCATCACGCCGATGGCTTTCTTAATCGTTAATGCCAACGGCATCAAAATGCTGCATATTGATGGACAGACTCATTTATATGAACGGATATTGGAATCCACGCCTCAATTTGTGGAAAAAATCCAAAACATGCTTGGCAAAAATAAAAAGGAAAAAGTGAAAAGGAATCATGAGCCGGATATAGAAGATCTAGACGTGTAGATCTTGTGTTGGGTGATCTTCGCTCAACACAATTTTTATTTTTCTGCCAGTCATGTTTTAATACATATAGAGACTGTTTGTACATAGGGGATATATCGAGGATGTTTAAATGAGGGGGAGGACGTTTTGGAAGTTGCACGGCAGGCGACAATAGAAAAATTTTTTCACATATTGGATGAAAGCAGTACATACATTGCCGAACAATTTCAAAAAAGTTATTTGGAAGCGCTGATTGATACAGCCGAGAGCATGTTTCAGCAGGAATTCGTTTTGCCAGGAACCGCTGAACAGAAAACGAAGTTAGAAAATCTTTATCGCTCTTATCCTTATCAACGATTAACGCGGGAAGAACGCAGAAGATCCTTCCAGCTGGCCATGCTCAAGGGAATGAAAGACCAAGCCGTACCTGGGACAGGGGTGACACCGGATGCGGTATGTATGTTTATCGCCTATCTGGCCAAACAACTGAGCAGGCCGCAATCGATTTATGATCCGGCTGTAGGCAGCGGCAATTTGCTGACGTGTGTCATGAATCAGTATGAGAACGCTGTGCAAGGATGGGGCACGGAAGTAGATGCTTTAACGATTCGTCTGGCTTATGCCAATGCTAATTTGCAACACCAATCCGTGGAATTATATCATCAAGATTGCCTAAAGAACGAACATGTGCCTGTGACAGATCTGATTGTCTGTGATTTGCCTGTGGGGATGTATCCAGATGAACAAACGGGGAAAATGTTTGAAATGTATGCGGATGACCATCCTGCATATACCCATCATCTGATCATTGAGAAATCGTTGCAGATGTGCCGAGAAGGAGGCTATCAGATCTTTCTGATCCCTAACACGCTGTTTACCGAACCCGGGGCGGATAAGCTGCGCGAATTGATTCGCCGCAGTGCTTTGATTCAAGCTGTTCTGCAACTTCCGCAGAGCTTGTTTCGGGAAGGCAGCGTCCAGAAAAGCATCTTTATCTTACAGAAAAAAGGCCGCGGTGTCCAAGCGCCTAAGCAGACATTAATGGCTCAATTGCCTTCATTTAAGGACGGCTATCAAATGAGCCGCATCTTGGGACAAATCCGGGATTGGCTGAAGGAGAATAAATGAAGCGGAGGGCTGGCTGATGAATGCAGAACAATATCAACAAATCGTTGAGAACTGGTTGAATGAAATGCCGGATGAACGACACACTCAAGCGGAAAAAGGCTCAACCGATTTCACGTTTGTCAAGCGGACCGAAATAGACCAATGGTTTTCCACATGGCTGCAACAACTTCCTGAATCACAGAAACGGACGATGATGGAAGGACTGGATCAGCTGCTATTGTATTTAACAAGGTTTTTTCAAAGAACGTCACGCTGCCAGACCATTGAGAACAACATATTGCGACAGGCCCGCCTTTTTCAGGAGCAGCTGACAACCATCGAAGATATGAGGCATTTGAAATTTCATCAACTCGAATATATGGAAGAACAGTTTAAACAGAAATACGCTGCATATGCCCTTGCTCAAGGGGGACTGGCTGGATTGGGCCGCCCGATCTTCCTGCTTCTTGATTTTCCCGCCCTGCTGACCATTAATTTAAATGTGGTGCAGTACATAGCGGGCGTTTATGGTCACTCATTGAAAAACCCCGGTGAACAAATCCTGGCTTTAAAAGTACTGCATGCCGCTTCATTACCTAAAACGTATCGCAGGCCTGCCTGGGAATGGTTGATGGACCAATATGACCGGGAAAATGATTTAAACTTATACGTGCAGGAAAACGGGACGATGATTCAACCGGAATGGTTGGAAACAATCGCCAAACAGTGCGTGAAGACGATGCTGCTTTACGGCATGAACAAAACAACGCGAAAGAACTTTTCGCTATTGGGGATTGCTTTGGGTGCCAACAGCAATTATCGATTTACCAAACAAGTTGGAGAATTTGTTTCCCACTTTTACCGTTACCGTCACTTGGCGGAAAAAGTTTGACACCAGTGTCCGAACGTAAATTGTTAATATGTATGTTCATGAATGTTTGTGTATATTCATGTATGTGAGTGTATGTTCATGTATGTGAGTGTATGTTCATGAATGTTTATGTAAAATGTTCAGTCGAGAATGATTAGACGAACGCTTATAGGAAATCCATGATAAAGAAAGGGAGAGGCGCTTATGGGTGTGCTGGAACATAAACAAGAAGCACCGGATCATGTTTCCTGCATGGTGATCACAGTTTCAGATACGCGGACAAAGGAAACGGATAAAAGCGGAAAACTGATGCAAGCGCTTTTGGAAAGAGAAGGTCATTTCCTCGCGGCTTACGAGATTGTACCAGACGAACCGCAGCGCATACAGCAAGCAATTCAATCCGGGGTGGAAGACGAACCCGTTGAAGTGATATTGCTGAATGGCGGTACAGGGATTGCAGCCAGGGATACGACATATGAAACCGTGAAAATGCTTTTGGATAAAGAAATGCCTGGATTCGGAGAACTGTTTCGCTATCTAAGTTATGTTGAAGATATCGGTTCAGCGGCCATTTTAAGCCGAGCTGTCGCCGGCACCATCAAGGGGAAGGCCGTCTTTTCCACCCCTGGTTCCAGCGGGGCGGTGCGCTTGGCCATGAATAAACTGATTTTGCCCGAACTGGGCCATGTCGTCCGAGAATTGCGAAAAGACAAGTAAGGAAAGAACATAAGCGGAAAGTTCATAACCGGAAAAGTTCGTCCAGGCCAGAATTTTTTGCTCCTGATGATTGAACTGCCTCTTTTTAGGGAATAAAGGTTAGTAAAAAGTTGTCCACAAAATAGCTGGCATGAAAAATACACAGCGAAACTTTTGCTTAACCGTTCATTGACGAAAAGGAGGGGTTCAACGATGATGAATCATGACATGTATTCCTCAAAATTGGAAAATCGGACTTTGGCCAGTCCAAGATCAGCGAATGTTAACCCGCCCGATTCTATCTCCTGCTTGTATAAGTTTAAGGACATCGAAGATTTGATCAGCTTGGCTTATCGGTTACCTCAGCCTTTTTTCGATACGAAAATTTTGCGTATGGACGGGCTGTATTATTTGGCGGTGTTATATCCGGAACAACGGATGGTACGCGGCAGCGACTCAGTGGAGGGTCTCATCTTGGAATTTGGCGAGCGCACGCAGGTGACGATCCATCGCCTCGAGGAGTACGGGAGGGTGATTCTGGCAGAAAATGCGATAGCCCGATTGAGGAATATTTTTGCACCACGTACTGAACCGACCAGCGTTGAACTGTAAACAGCGGAAACAAGTGGTGAACAACCGGCTTGTCATTTCAATGGAAATGGCGAGCTTTTTTATTGTGCCCATGATTTTTTATGGTATATGATTGAAAGATAAGGAACTATTTAAGCCGGGAGGGTTGATCATGGACTTGAAAGATTGGTTTGCTAAAGGCATGACGCTGCAGGAATACATTGACAGCATGCAGGTGAACAAAGAAGAAATGATGAGTATTTACGAAAAATTTCGTTTGACTGACGCCGAACGTTCGTTTTTTGAACAATGGCGACCCAAAGCGTGGAAGGTGATTGTCCTTACAGCCGACTGGTGCGGGGATGCCATGCTTTGTGTACCGATTATGATGCACATCACCGAAGCCGCCGCCATGGATATGCGCCTGCTGATTCGTGATGAAAACCTGGAGTTGATGGATCAATACTTGACGAACGGCAAATCACGCTCCATTCCGATCTTCATCTTTATTGATCAGGAAGGAAAAGAACAAGCCGTATGGGGGCCTCGTGCTCCTGAAGTCCAGCAATTGATTGATGAAATGCGCAGCAAACTGCCGGATCAAGATGATCCGCGATTTGAAGAAGAGCAGAAACGAATGTACAATTCTTTCAAACAGAAAGTGTTGACGGACACCGATTTGTGGCGCAGTGTCAGCCGTAGTGTCCAAGAAAGATTCGCCGTTTAACAGTTGAATATTCAAAGCGGCTTTTCTCACTGTTTCCAACAAATCTTTCCCATGTTCCTCTGAAGCTTTGCGAAATAAAAAGTCTCAACGCAAAAGGATCGGCTTAAGTGACCGATCCTTTTAAACTTTGGACAAAGATCCGTTTGAATAGGTCAGGTTTTATTTGACGTTTCCTCCGACTTTCTTCCATCCTCGTTTTGTATCCAGGGTTCGTTCATAAGACTGTGTTGCTTTTTTCCTTGCGAAAAGCCTGACGATTTTGGCAGATATGCTACCCAAAAATGCGGTGCTGGCAATAATAAGAATGGACACTAAAATGAAATCCAAAAAATAATCCATGCCTGTAGACCACTCCTTCACGGGATATCCACTACTATTGTAACGAAAAGCCCTTCGAAAAGGAAGTGTTTTCCCGCTGAGCATCAATGTTGCACAATAATCTTTTCCAGATTATAATTA
>CALBTX010000220.1 GCA_937967685.1 uncultured Bacillaceae bacterium
TAAGCGCATTTCTGGACATATGTTTGATTTTTTTGACCATATCTTCTGTCTCTTCCACTGTTAGCCCCTCTGAAATGGTTTGTGTCCAGTAGGTTAACTTTGATTTTATAAATTTTTTCATTTCCATGCCTTTGCTTGTAAGGGTTACAAGATTGCTCCTGCTGTCGTTTGGATCCCGTTTGCGATTCACATAGCCCAGCTGTTCCAACCTGCGCATGGCCCGTGCTGTGGCGGCTTTGTCGATAAACAAACTTGCAGAAAGCTTTTCTTGTGATACACCGTCTTCTTCATAAAGGTTCACGAGAAAAATATACTCAGACGAGTTAATGTCAAAGTTTCTGAGTTCCCTGTTTAAATAAATTTGGAATTGGCGGTGCAGCACCGATATCCATTTGGCAATACTTTCCATTTGTTTGACACCTCAACCATGGTTGCCCTATCAACGACTGAAGTCATTTTATCATATGAAGCGTTGACATGTCAGCTATTTCCCGTTAGATATTCATATTTCGCACGAAAAGCATCTAGGGCATTGGCTGCATCCTCGTCTGATTTCAAATATATGGATACCCAACTGGAAGATGGATATATATGGTGAGGTTGAGCACGTCCTGAGGCAATGAATTGATCGCGAAGCGATCTTGGCAAAAGTATATCGGCCAGACCATTTCCATGCAGATGTCCGATTTCCTTTCCTTTAAAGAGGAATTCAATTCCGCCAAACCGGTGAGGTTGCTGGGTGACGTGCGGCCATTTCAACAATTGTTCAGTAATGATTTGGTTCATCGCTGTCACGTGGATTCACCCCCTTTCACGGCCATAACTTCATCTTTCATTGTTCATCAATTGTTTGAAAGTCCGGCTGAATAACCCGAATTCTTGGGGTGTAAATACAAGCGATACATAAACAGTATCACGACATGTAATACAGCAAGCGTCAAGTAAATATTGCTGAAAAGACCGCCTTGCTGAGCGACATGCAATGGATTCCAATGGAAGGATGCATCTTGTTCCGCGATCATCCCATATACGCCTGTCGCCATCCCCTGGGCAATAAAATTGATCATCGAGAAGAATCCCATTCCTACACCAATCTGGTCTTTGGATAATAATCTTGAAATGGAATTGGACATCGCAATTTGAATGAAAGACTGGCCGACGTTTCCGAGTATCAGGAAGAAAGGGATGAACAACAGTAAAGATCCGGTAAAGATGGATAATAAGATAAAACACGTCATTAAACAACTTGAAGCCACGGAGAACAAATAAGTGTTGCCTTTCCGATCCGCCAGTTTGCCACCCTTTCTCCCTAGTATGGCAGCGCTGACCGCCGCAGGGACCATGGCAAAACCGATCCAGCTTGAACTGAGATCATACACTTCTGATAGCAAAATCGGCGTTAAAAAATGCAAAGATATACCAATGCTGCTAAGGGTGAAAGATAGGAACAGCGCCACCGCATACTTTTTATTTCGAAACAATTGTGGCTGGATAAATGCTTCTTTGACAGCGCGAATTCGGACAATGAAAAGAATTAAAGTCAAAAGTCCAAAGGGAAGATAGAACCAGACTTGATGAGTCACCCAGAGTAACAGCAGGGAAATGGATGCAGCTAGCAGGCTACCGCCAAGCCAATCGAATGATTTGTGCGCATCTTTTTTCGGTTCATGCTCCAAAAATTTACGATAAAGCGGAAGCAACAGTAATATGAGTATAGATGGGAGGAATAACCATCTCCAGTTCGCAAAGCTGACGATCAGCGCGGAAATAACAGGTGCCAAAGCGCCCCCGAGGGCAACACCGACGGCAGTCATGCTTAATGCAGATCCTCTCTTTTCGGGTGTGAAATATCTCACCGGAATGATCAGTGCGATGGCCGGTACAGCCGCAGCCCCGACTGATTGCAAACACCTGCCTAGCAGGGCAACCCAAAAAGTCTGAGAAATGAGCCCAATCAGTGAACCCGCTGCAAACAACGAAAGCCCGAATGTCAGCAAACTTTTCAATTGAAATCGATCGGAAAGCTTACCATAAGTCACTGTTCCAAACGCATAGATGAGCGTATATGCGGATGACAGCCAACTCACTTGCGCCAGGGTCAACTCGAACTCCTTACTAATTTCTGGAATGACAACATGAAACATCAGGGCGCTCAGCGATGACAGCGTGACCGTGAACATCATCAGGCGCATCAAGATAATCCCTTTTTTCTCTCGTGACGGATTGTTATTCATGAGATACTCCTTTCTTCTTCTCAAATCTGAACCGCTTTATAGTTGACTTGTCAACTATATACGCATTATAATACGATATCATTGACTTGTCAACAGTATAGTGATTAAAAATGCTTCATGAAGTTTTCGACCAAGTCGAAGAAGTGCGACATCGGCTGATGTTTACTGTTAATCTCGCAAATAACTTGTCAGGGTCAGGAGCAGGGCAATGCCTCCCAGCCAAAGTGCTGTGAGCAAAAATGTTTTCACATTCAGTTGACCGGTGCGTTTCCGCACCTCAGCCAAAATAAGAAGAAATCCACAGAACAGCACAAAAAATCCCAAAAATACCGTAAAAGGTGTTCTTATTGCGACAAATGAGCCGTCGCTCTGCTTTTCACCAAATACCGTAAAAGCAAGTATCATAATCACCAATATCACGGCACCCAGACAAACCTGCAGTATCGTCCAACCTTTATGACTCAATGTATTCACCCCACATATAACCGTTTCTTGTCATTCATCTATGACCCTCGTTTTCTAACAAAAGCCTAACAATATCAGAACAAACTGTGAAGCGCCTTCGCTCATGTTTTTTTGCCCATTGATCAAAGGTTTGTTAAAATATATTGTTGATCAAAAGACCTTTCAGATAAAACTAACGAAACAGTCAAATGGAAAAAGGAGGGGGAGGTGAATCAATGGCAACATGTCAAAGCTGCGGTAAAGCGTGGCGCTGGAAACAGTCATTTAAAAAGATGTTTACATTGGACACCGCTTTGGAATGTCCACACTGTGGCAAGAAGCAGTACCTAACGCCGAAAGCAAGGAAAAGAAGCTCTGTTTATACATTACTTACTCCCTTTATTCTGCTGCTTTTATTTTTATTTGACGTTTCACCCTTAATCTCAATTGGAGTTTTATTTGTATTTCTTTTGTTAATGATGGGCACTTATCCATTCATCATTGAATTATCGAATCAAGAAGAAGACCTGTAGTCAAACCCTGGGGAATCCGTTTGGATGATCTTTCGTATCAGATTATCCTCTCTTTCGCAGAAAATGTTTTGCGCCTAATATTAAGAGTGATACACTGATGCCGCCAATGACAATCATCCCAAAAGAGATAAACAATGTACCGATTCCAAACACTGATTCGTTATAGCTTATGATGGCTGGTCCATCATTGGGCATGACGACAAACCTGGTTATTTCTAAATATGCCAAATGAAAACCGATAGCCGTCCATAGGCTTTGTGTCCACAATCGAAGCAACTGTAAACATATGCCGAAACAAAATATGAGAATGATATAAGAAACGTTAATCGTATTGCCGGGGGCAAGTCCAAAGAGCACTTGAAGCTGAGTGACCGCCAACGGGACCGACAAAAACAGCAATGTTTGCAGTAATACAGCTGCCCATGCAGCAAAACGATAGCGCAGGACATCATACAGCATACCACGCAAGGCCAGCTCCTCAGGCAAAGCTTCATACAAAAAGGCAATGATCATGTTGATCAGTAGTGCGACAAACCAATAATCGGGGGTATGCCACCGTTCAATAACAATCCACCCTTGATAGACGGCTATAACAAACCCCAACAAAGCCAGCGCACCGGCCAGTAATACTCCCGTCATAAAGTGGTATGCCCTTTTCCATGAGTACACCGGCTTTTCAGGTTTAACCCCGAGTATTCGATAAACATGCCGATACAAATACAAAATAATGGGGACCACCAGTCCACTCATGACAAGTCCTTGAATCAACAATTGAGCATTTCTGGGTAGGCCAAACTGTTCGGCCACCGTTCCAGAAAGAGCACCTAGGAACAGACCGCCGGTGATCGTTGCCCATCCAGCGAGAAGAAGTCGTATCCATTTCATAAATTCTACACCTTTCTTTAGCGTCATTTTTCCCGGCGATGATCTTATAAATAGTGTAAATGATCACAATCAGCGTGGCAATGAAAAATAACATTGCACCGCAAACGCAGGAAACAGGCGCCATTCACCCATATTCATCAGTGATGATGATCGTGCCCAATTGATTCAGCTTCCATTCTACACAAAATCGAATGATCATGCAGATGAGCTGACGTTTCTAATTGAATCGTCATGTGATGAATGTTTTGGTGTTCAAGGTCTTTTTCAATTTGACGAAGCAACCGTTCACTATCAGCAATGGACAGTTGATCATCATCAACAACGGCATGACAGGAAAGCGCATTTAACCCGCTCGTTATCGACCAAACATGCAAGTCGTGAACGCTTTGGATTCCTTTCGTATTCTGGATTGTTTGAATGACATCGTCCAGATCGACATTTTGTGGCGTCCCCTCCATCAGGACATGGATTCCGGCTTTCGTAACATGGTAGCCGCTGCGTAATACAAGTGCTGCAACAATGACACTGGCCAGTGGATCTGCCCAGACCCAGCCAAAATAGATAATCAGCAGGGCAGCAATGATGGCACCAATGGAACCAAGCATATCACTTAGCACATGCAAGTATGCGCCGCGCATGTTCAAGTTCTCTTCTACATTCCCGCCACGCATCATCATCCAGGCCACAAAAATATTAACGAGCAAGCCGATTGAAGCGATGATTAACATCCCGGTTGAAGCAACGTCAGCTGGATTTTGAAAACGCTGGATAGCCTCATAAAAAATGTATAGCGCAATGAAAATAAGTGTTACCCCGTTAAGAACAGCTGCCAATATTTCAAACCGTTTATATCCGTACGTTTTCCTATAATTTGCCGCTTTTTCTCCAAGTGTAAAAGCGAGTAAGGCAATGCCAAGCGATATGGCGTCACTTAACATATGTCCTGCATCCGATAATAACGCAAGGCTGTTCGTTAAGAATCCCCCAAGTGCTTCAATAAGCATATAACCTGAAATAATCATAAAACTTATCATTAATGTCTTTTTATTTGCACTGTGTGCATGGTCATGTCCATGATCGTGTCCCATTTTGAAGTGCCCCTCAATTAATGATGTGCCGCATGCTCAATGGCCTGCTTCAGTAAATTCATGACGTGGTCATCATCTTCCGAATAATACAATGATGTCCCTGCTCTTCTATATTTGACCAATCTCAAATTTTTCAAAAAACGCAATTGGTGGGAGACAGTCGATTGGCTCAAATTGAGCGTCTCGGCAATCTCATTGACCGAATGCTCCCCCGTACATAATAAATTTAAAATGCGAATTCGGGTTGGATCGCTCAATGCCTTGAACGTTTGCGAAACGACAAACAACGTCTCTTCATCCAAATGCCGTGTCCCTTCATGAAATGTCTCTTCCAATTTTTGCTCTTTATTCATCAGTTCTACCCCTTTTAATTTTAATGAGTATATGAGCATATGTTCATATATAGACTATGATATTCTCCACCGAATGTCAATTAAGCTGGACATCATTGTCTGCTGTTCTTCGTATGTCAAGACCACCAAGTCGATCCTTTATCTTCTTGACCTACATGTCTGAGTTTCCATATGATGATGATCATGATCACCAACAAACCAATGGCGGCCCATCCATATATGGCTTGAAGCGCACATGCCTAAGCTTCCCACAAAGGCAATGCTCAGTGCATCACCAAAAGCCCACTGCTGACATCGGTCATCGCTGACGCTGAACCGGCCCGTTCTTGCGGGACACTGGTTATAATTTGTTCACCCTTTAGTTGAATAAAGAACTATTATTAGTTGTGGTACATGTATCCTTTTTATCACTAATTGCCGGGGATTTGGATGTCGCACCACCCACTTACATCGCATTGTCCATATTCGTTTCCACCTACGGACACCACCGTTCCGTCAGATTTAAGTCCAATGGTATGAGTGCAACCCGCCGCTACTGCTGTTATATCGTACCAATCACTTACATTGCATTGACCATACTTATTACAGCCCACAGCCATCACTGTTCCGTCAGATTTAAGTCCAACGGTATGTTTACTACCCGCCGCTATCGCCACAATACCACGCCAGCTACTCACATCGCATTGTCCTGCTTTATTTTGACCCACAGCAACAGTCGTACCGTCCAATTTAAGACCGACAGTATGGAGATAGCCCGCCGCTACCGCTACAATATCACACCAGTCGTTTACATTGCATTGACGATACCTATTATTACCCACAGCCGTAACTGTTCCATCCGACTTAAGACCGACGGTATGCCAGTCACCTGCAGCGACTGCCACTATATCATGCCAGCCACTTACATTACATTCACCATCATTGTTTCTTCCCACAGCAATCACCGAACCACACGATTTAAGACCAATGGTACGACGCCAGCCCGCCGCTACCGCTACAATATCACACCAGTCGTTAACATCGCATTGGTTATGCTTATTCCAACCAACCGCTACCACGGTACCGTCAGACTTAAGACCGATGGTATGAGCATTACCGGTGTTTGTCGCTATATGAACATTACTCGCCGCTACTGCCACAATATCACACCAATCACTTACATTACATTGTCCATAGTTATTATCACCAACAGCCGTCACCGTTCCGTCAGATTTAAGACCAACCGAATGTCGGCGACCCGCTGCTATGGTATTTTTAACCCACCGTTCCACCTTTAATGCTTCTTTTGGTGAAATGTAATCCATTTTTTTACCTCCTAGAAAACAAGACCCATCTTATTATTTATTATGAGTTAAAATGTCCTCTCCTTTGTTGCACATCATTGGTCTACTATGTATTAATGCGACTTTCGAAGAATGTGTTTTCTACACCAATGTTAGTTCATTATAAAAGTTAGGTTATAATGAGTCAAAAAACATCTGGCATTGATTGAGGAGTAAAGTAAAGAACCGAAACTTTCTTGGCGACCGTAAGGTCGCCCTTACTCATTCCAGCTCCTCCTCATCAAACCGTACGTGAGGTTTTCCCTCATACGGCTTTCCGATGTTCTTCATTCTTTGGCATGCGGTTAGCTGGCTAGCTTTATTAACCTACCCTGGGTCAATCTAATGACTTCCCCTATTCTTGCATGCTTGTGGCGTTTATTCTTCTTCTTGTTCCAATAAAGGGTTAGCCTTTCAAGAACATACCAGTCAGTTTACTTGCATTCACTGACTCGTACTTCCTTCCAACTTATGAACAAAGTAGGGGGGCTTCCCTCATTAGAGTTATGTTGTCTCTAACTTCACAGGGGCACGCCAAAAAAGAAAAACCCTTCTACGACAAGGGTTTACGGCTGCATATGTATGGAGCTTCCTGCCGGGCTTGAATCGGCGACCTCATCTTTACCGTTTCTATTAATTCATTTTATCAATTAGGATTAAATGCGATAAACGTTGATACCTCCCTGAAATATCAAACGGGGCAACTTCGTTTAAGGTTTCAGTTTTATTGTTCATTTAAATGGTCCGATTCTTGAGCAATGCTTCATTAACAAATGGATCCGATAATTTAAGACAGCTACTTTACAGCTACTTTCGGATGATCAAAATTTAATTATGATTTCCGCAAAATCTTCTCCATCGCTTTTCCTTTTGCTAACTCATCGATCAGTTTATCCAAATAGCGAATTTCCTGCATCGTTGGTTCTTCGATGTCTTCCACTCGGACACCGCAGACCACACCTTTGATCAAAGACCGTGAAGGATTCAATTGAGGAGCTTGCGTAATGAAGGTCTCAAAGTCTGTCTGTTTTTCCAGATGCGCCTCTAACTCTTCTTGGCTATACCCTGTCAACCAACGGATGATTTCATCGACTTCTGTTTTCGTACGTCCTTTTTTCTCCGCCTTATTAACATAAAGGGGATAAACCCTTGCGAAACTCATTGTATAGATCTGAGGTTTGGTCATGATCAGTTTCATTCCTTTCATTGTACTCAATGCACAAAAATTTAATATATTTTTACGATACCATCTGCTACTTTTCTCCGTTAGTTCCAGATTGCTATGTCTTTTTTCTTGCCGAGTGGTTCAACGCGCCTGTATGACCATTTCCATATCAGAAGCACAATTTTAGCTGAAATACCATATTAACAAGCCCTATATGGTTAACCTCGACACAAGTCCTGGAGTTCGTTGTTTCTTCTTTCCTTTCGCGATCTCTGTTTCGAATGCGTCCAGCTTCGGGACCTAGAAGGAGCGGAAGCGACTAAGCCACTCGTCTACCTCTTGCAATGGTCAGGCATCGACCGAATAGATATGCCGAGGTAAAGAAGTACCTCCCTAAGTCTTGTATAATGAAAAAGATCCCAAAAGTCTGGAGGAATACTCCCTACAACCATTATACGACAACCTAGTTTAATTAGCATTCAAGAATAATATGCTGGCAGTTGCAGCGGGAGAGAATCTGAAGAAGGCGGCAGCTTTAATTTTTGTCTGTCATACCTTTAAAAAAGTATGATAAAAACTACACCAAGTGCATTAGTATTATAGAAAGATCTTCATACGGCTTTGTTTTTTTAACCGCCCTATAACACAATAAGAGCTGAATAGTATCTGAACACCTGTTACACAAAAATAATGTGATCAAAAATAAAACAGGAAAGTTTGTGTTCATAAATACCAAACCGGGGACAAAAGAAAAAACCCTTTGCTATCAAGGGTTCCGACAATGTTATGTATGGAGCTTCCTGCCGGGCTTGAACCGGCGACCTCATCCTTACCATGGATGCGCTCTACCAACTGAGCTAAGGAAGCATTGGCTCCGCAGGTAGGATTCGAACCTACGACCGATCGGTTAACAGCCGATTGCTCTACCACTGAGCTACTGCGGAAAGACAATTTAATCTACTAATGTTTAACCGATCCAACATCAATTTCGGATGAGCCAGGCAGTGACAGATTATAGTATACAACGGATAAAACGTTTTTGCAACCGTTCTTCACTGCCATTTTCCACCGAAGGACAAGTCAGGGAGATTCAACCTTGTTTGGATGTTCTGCGAATATATTTGGATAATTCCCTGGGCGGAGCAAAACGGGAATACATCTTAAAAACAATCTTATAGCGTTCCTCCATTGCTCTCCTCACCAAACCGTCAATACGGCTGTCCTCTAAATCCAACAACAATTCCTCCAACTCTTTCTTGATTAAATACTCCATTTCCTGCGCTTCTTTACGACTTAACATGATGCCTAACATATGGACTACACCTCTGCTCAATAAAATCATGTATCTTTGTTATCTCCTAAAAAGGGCCATTTTATGAGGAGTATCCCATATTATTTTCATGCTCCGCCCCATTTAATCATGATTTGCGCTACAGGGGCATGTCAATAAAATAATACATTAAAACAGGCGTGATAAAACTTTCAATCAACGCTGCCGCAAACAAAACGACGATGATGGACAAAACCAGCGCCAGAAGACCTTTGCCTCTCTGTTGTATCACCGGGAGCGTATCTTCGCGCCAAAAAGAACCGATACTTCCATCTCTCGGCGAGCCAAACAGATGAGCGAAAAACTTGTTGCGGCCAAATAACCACCTCAACAAGCGCAAACCGAGAAACATGCCCATACCCCCGGCGACAATGACCGCAGGCAACTCCAGAATCCCGTGCGGAAGAATACCGAAAGCGAACATGGCCCATGGGGACAGACCCGCTTCGACAGCGGACATTTGAATGACAAAACCGACGGCCAATCCATTGGCAAACAAAGAAAAAGCCGGGACGAAAAACAAGAGGAAACCCATTCCTAACATGACTAGAGCAGCTCGAACGTTATTTTGAAAGATGAACCAGGCGATATACAGAGGATTAGCACTCTTCTCTTGCAAATCTTCAACAATCCCGCTCAATTCCTCCAGCATCTGGTTGATGATCGCTGCAAAAGCATCGCTGTAAACAAAACCAAGCCAAGTCCCTAAAACAAATATAATGGCTGCCAGCAAAATATAGTTCCTGCTTTCTTGAATGAGCCGTCTCAATTCTTGCACACAATCACCTCAAATATGTTCATAATTCACAACAAATGGACATACTTATGAACTGTAAACATTTCGTGGACAGGGGTGCAAAGCATATGAACCGGTTCTGGGTTCTCAACGGGAAAAAAACAAAAAAATACATCATGTTGGCCGTCGCCGCCCTTTTTACCGCGGGCATTATTTTCATTGAACAAAATGCGTTATCGATTTTCAGCCCGTCTTCAGATACATTCGTTGTCCAATCGGATGCTGATCGTTCATCCGCCATATACAGTGTGGAGACGGACGAAAGAAAATTGGCACTCACCTTTGACATCTCCTGGGGCCAAGAAAAAGCCGGTCCCATTCTGGATGTTTTAGAGCAAAAAAACGTGACCGAAGCGACATTTTTCCTGTCTTCACCTTGGGCGGAATATCATCCGGACATTGTCGGACGCATACAGGAAATGGGATTTGAAATAGGCTCCCACGGTCACAAACACCAAAATTACACCAATCTGAAAGATGAGGAAATCAGGGAACAAATCCTGAAAGCCCACCAAATTCTAAAATCCCTCACAGGTGAAACACCTAACCTGATTCGCCTGCCAAACGGTGATGTTGACAAACGAGTCCTTAGCATTGCCGAACAACTGGGTTACACGGTCATCGCCTGGGACACAGATTCCAAAGATTGGATGAATCCAGGCGTGAACGAAATTGTCCATAATGTCGTCAGCAACGCGCATCCCGGTGACATCATTCTCATGCATGCCAGCGATTCCAGTAAACAAACCCACGAAGCACTCCCCCAAATCATTGATCAATTGAGAGCGGAAGGATATCAATTTGTCACCGTCTCTGAACTGATCACCGGCCATGAAACCGACATTCGGGAGCAGGACTGACGCAAACTTCCGGCAATCTTCCTGATATGAATATCAGGCGCTTTTCTTTTTCGTCTCCGCGTTCAAACGATGAAGCATTAACAATTGCCAGACAAAACAGGCGAATATCGGAATCATCATCAATAAAATCCAGTTGGGATCATTCGCCCTCAGAGCAGGCAATGAAGCCATGGTTGTCACCACAAAAAACAGAAATACAGCCGGAACAAAGGCCTGTGATTTTGTTTCCTTCGCTTTAATATATGCAAACGGCACACTTGCAATCAGTAAGATCAGAGGAAGAATCAAGTAAGAAACCCAGGATTCACCAGGATCAGCGAATGAACTGTACCGGAAATAAACCAGATCAAAGAAAACGAACAAAATCAGGACAGTTTGAACTTGGTTCCACAACCTCTCCGACTTGAAGATGCCCAAACCGAGACGATGAATGAGCAAATAGGAAAAAAAAGCCATCTGACTGATGGCGCTGAAAGTCATGCCCACGCCAAACAACCACAGCGCACTGAACAACACGCCTAAAAACGACGTGTCAATCCCGCCTAAGTTGGGCAAATCCAGAAGCAGACCGATCAAAACCCCGGCGCTACCTCCAATGCCCAGCGTCGTGAAAAATAAAAACAGCCACTTACGAAAGTTCAGTTTCTCTCACCAGCCTTTACATTGTTGCTGCTGACTACCCTCTTGATTTTACCAAAAAGAATAATTTCAAGCCAGGGAAGCATATTAAATGTAACATCATCCACACATAAGTAGCGAGAAGGTTGAAAGGGGACTTCATTCATGAACGTTCGACCGAAGCTGACCACCGTCTGTGTCTTCCTGCTCGGCACTATGCTGCT
>CALBTX010000221.1 GCA_937967685.1 uncultured Bacillaceae bacterium
CATTTTAACTGAGCGGATTATGACTCCTGGCTTCAGACGATCATTCATATTATAATGATGGTGTGTTGTTAAGAAGAAAGGAGAGTTACTCCGATGCAGGTCAAAAAAGCGATCATTCCGGCGGCAGGATTGGGGACACGGTTTCTGCCGGCAACGAAGGCACAGCCTAAGGAAATGCTGCCCATTGTTGATAAACCGACGATCCAATATATTATCGAGGAAGCGATTGCTTCTGGCATTGAAGATATAATCGTTGTCACCGGGCGGGGAAAAAGGGCGATTGAGGACCATTTCGACAAATCTTTTGAGTTGGAAGAGACCTTGGAGAAAAAGAATAAACACAAGCTGCTTGAAGAGGTCAGGGCGATTTCCAACATGGCTACCATTCATTACATCCGTCAAAAGGAAGCGAAAGGTTTGGGACATGCCATTTGGTGTGCTCGGAAATTCATCGGCAATGAACCATTCGCTGTCCTTCTGGGGGACGATATTGTACAGTCCGAAACCCCATGTCTTAAACAATTAATTGATGTTTTTGATCGATATCATTCCTCAGTCGTGGGTGTTCAGGAAGTTCCAGATGAAGATGTTTCCAAATATGGCATTGTTTCACCGAAAGGGTCTGAAATTGAATCGAATGTCATCCATGTCGAAACACTGGTTGAAAAGCCTGCGCTGAAGGACGCCCCTTCGAACTATGCCATTATGGGCAGGTATATTTTGAGGCCAGAAATTTTTGCTATTCTGGACACACTTCCGCCTGGGGCCGGAAATGAAATACAATTGACTGATGCCATTAAAGTATTGAATCAATCACAAGCTGTTTTGGCCTATAATTTTGCGGGAGAACGTTATGATGTTGGAGATAAATTGGGATTTATCAAAGCAACCATAGATTTTGCCCTGCAAAGAGAAGACTTGACTCAAGACGTTCAGCAGTATCTCAAAGAAGTATACGAACAACAATTAAGCGTATTGGAGCGTTAGACACCATGAGGAAAATAGCAGTGATTGGAACGGGTTATGTAGGACTTGTTTCCGGTACATGTTTTGCCGACGTTGGTCATCAAGTGATATGTTCGGACATCGACAGTTCTAAGATTAATAAGCTCAAGGCCGGGAAAATCCCTATTTATGAACCGGGTTTAGAAGAGCTCGTCCAAAAAAACGTACAAAAAAACCGTTTGACTTTCACCACAGACATTCCCCATGCCATTCGGGAATCTGAAGTGATTTATATTGCGGTCGGCACACCGATGGCCGAGTCGGGCCAAGCCGATTTGACTTATGTAAAAAATGTCGCTCGGACGATTGGTCAACACCTTAACGATTATAAGGTGGTTGTCAACAAAAGTACTGTACCGGTTGGCACTGGACAAATCGTACGGCGTATCATTCAAGAACATTTACGGGAAAATATTGACTTTGACGTGGTTTCCAATCCCGAGTTTCTTCGGGAAGGTTCTGCTGTCGATGATACCTTTAATATGGAACGGGCTGTGATTGGGGCTGCAAGTGAAAAAGCTGCTCGGATTATCGAAGAGATACACGAACCGTTTAAAACGACAATCATAAAAACAAATGTAGAAAGTGCCGAAATGATCAAGTATGCTTCGAATGCATTTTTGGCGGCCAAAATTTCATTTATTAACGACATCGCTAACATATGTGAACGTGTCGGGGCCGATGTGACCAAAGTAGCCGAAGGAATGGGACTTGATGGAAGAATTGGCCCTAAATTCTTGCAAGCCGGCATCGGCTTTGGCGGATCCTGCTTCCCAAAAGATACTCAGGCACTGATTCATATTGCTGAACAAGCTGGCTACGATTTCAAAATGCTCAAAGCTGTCATCGATACGAATGAAAAACAAAGAATGGTAGTGGTTCATAAACTGAAATCAATCCTGCCTGATTTAAACGGGAAAACGATTGCCGTACTGGGGTTGGCTTTTAAGCCGAATACGAATGATATGCGCGATGCCCCATCAATCGACGTGGTTTCCGCATTGCTTTCTGAAGGGGCCGTCGTTAAAGCTTTTGATCCTATCGCGAATGATGAGGCCAGGCAATATTTTCAGGATAGCGTTCATTACGCACGGGATGTGTATGCCGCTTTGGAACAGGCCGACGCATGTATTATCTTGACGGATTGGCCCGAAGTGCGGAAGCTAAATTTGTCGCAAGTGAAGCAGGTCATGAATAAGCCCATTGTCATTGATGGCCGAAACTGCTTTGAATTACAGGCAGCGGAAGACGCTCAATTGCACTACTATTCGATCGGAAGGCCGTCCGTCACTGAACAAGAAAGACTAAAAATATAATTTGACATGCAGAGAAGGGGTGCAACTTCTCTGCTGCTTTTTTCGTCAAATATGGTATGAAAGTCGTTGTTTTCAACGAATGTTTTGTTAGGATTGACAAAATCAGTCAAGGATTTTATTGACTTTTCCTTTATATTTCGACATAATCTAAATTTGAGTGTGTCTGTCCATCTCTGAGTATACTTGTATGAGTATGATTGTAAAGGCAGGTGAATCCTGTTGCCCAATCCCGAAAGTTTTTTTAGACCTAATAAATTTTTAATATTGTTTATCGATCTGTGCTTGATTTTCATGGCTTATATAAGCGCCTTTTATTTAAGATATCATGCCTTTCCGGAGCGGAACTGGGACTCTTTTGTTTCCCTGTTGCCCTGGATTTTGCTCATCGCCCTATTTTTTTTATCTGTTTACGAGTTGTACTCTGTGCATCGAAAAAGCATGTGGGATATGATCAGCAAAGTACTCGTCTCGGTGACGTTTACTTCTTTGTTGACCATGGCTGCCTCCTTCCTGTTTCGGGAATTTGCCCTGCCTCGATCCGTTATCCTGATTGCTTATGTGCTGACAATACTATTTCTCGTCGCTTGGAAAACGATTTTGATTCATTTCAGTGCACGTAAAGGCACGGGAAAAGTATTGCTTGTTGGGGAAGAAGATGACGCAAAAAAAGTGATTGCTCAGATTAAACATCCGATTTTCAAAGCTGACTCAACCAAGGTCAAACACGTTCATCCGAACACGTCCATAGAACGTATCAATCATTTAATTCACCAGGTCGATTATGTCATCCTCTGTCCCAATATACCTAAAGAAAAAAATTCGGAAATCATTTACCAGGCGATCAAGTATGATAAAATTGTATATGTCATTCCTTCTTTGTATGAATTGTTGATGTCCCGCTCGATCATCACCTCGATCGATGATACGATGGTGATGTCCGTCAGACCGTTCGGTCTGACCCTTGATCAGCAAGTGATTAAAAGGGCTTTTGATATGGCGGTATCATTTATCCTATGCATTGTATTGCTCCCTTTGTTTTTATTGATCGGTTTGTGCATCAAACTTGAAGACCCTAAGGGAAGCATTATTTATAAACAGAAAAGAGTGGGCAAAGATAACAAGGTATTCACTATATATAAATTCCGTTCTATGGTTGAGGGTGCCGAAAATAAGACCGGTCCAGTCCTCGCATCTGAAGACGATGATCGCATCACGAAAGTGGGTAAATGGATGCGAGTGATGCGCATTGATGAGCTTCCCCAACTATTCAATGTATTAAAAGGAGATATGTCTTTGGTCGGTCCGCGACCGGAACGCCCCTTTTTCATCAAACAGTTAAGCAAGCAATATCAAAATTATCATTATCGGAGCACAGTGAAACCGGGCATCACCGGATATGCTCAGATCATGGGTAAATATAGCACCGATGTCGAAGATAAATTGCGTTACGACCTGTACTATATCCGCAGTTATTCTTTCTGGTTGGATTTGGTCATTATATTGCGTACATTTATTGTTCTTCTGGACAAAACAAGGGCTGAGGGGACTCAGGACGAGAGTGACAAGCGGAAAAAAAAATCTCTCAAATCGAAAGACATTTTTTTGGACGCTTAAAACATAGTCGATATCAGCGGACGAAAAGGTAGAGTGATGATGAAAAAAGTTTTAGTTACAGGCGGAGCAGGATTTATCGGTTCCCATGTTACAGAGGAGCTGCTTAAAGCAGGCTACAAGGTGGCGGTCGTCGATCATTTGGGGAGCGGGAAGCGTTCCAATCTCCCAGATGATGTGCTTTTTTATAAACGGGATGTCGTTTCCCCCGCCTTGAAAACAGTCTTTGAGGATTTCCAACCGCACGTAGTTATCCATCTTGCAGCACAAAGCAATGTGTCAGACTCCGTCCGGAATCCACGGCATGATGCACAGAACAATATCATGGGTACCTTACAAGTGTTGGAGAACTGTCGAGACTGTCGTGTGGAAAGAATGATTTATTCCTCTTCCGCAGCTGTCTACGGTCAGGTTCAGCAATTACCGATTACCGAAGATACCCCGCCAGCACCCCTTTCCCCTTACGGCATTTCCAAATGGACGGGAGAACAGTACGTGAAACTCTACGGTGACTTGTACGGCATTTCTTCCCTCATTTTACGTTTTGCCAACGTTTATGGTCCAAGACAAAACATGGATACAGAGGCAGGAGTCATTTCCGTATTCACCGAAGATTTGTTAAAAGGAAAATGCCCCATCATTTATGGTGACGGGCATCAAACACGTGACTTTATATATGTTCGTGATGTGGCTAGGGCCATACTTAAATCCGTTAATAGTGAGCAGACCGGCTTATATCATGTCAGCTCAGGTAAAGAAGTGAGCATAAAGGATGTATTGGATCTGCTTGGCTTGTTGACGGAACGGCATGTCTTTCCGATATATCAGCCTGAAAAGCCGGGAGACATTTACAAAAGCTGTTTGAGCAACGCGAGGATTAAAGAAGATTTTGACTGGTTCCCGTCGACATCATTGGAAAAAGGGCTAGCGGAAACAATTGCTTATTTTCGTCAAAGTCACGAACCTATGTAAGGTTGATGCGATGAATACATTGATAGGGGAAAGGTGGCGTATTAATGAGGAGAACTGAGAGCAGACGCGCTAAAAAAAAGGGGAGACTGAAGCGGTTCTTACTGTTTCTTACGCTGATACTTGGTCTAACGATTCTTTCCTATGCCGGTTATGTCGGTTTTCAAATGTATACAGCCTGGAACAAAATTTATGACGGCGGTACTGGAGCAGGACAGGCCAAAGAAGACAGTGAAGAAGAGCGGACACAAGTTTCACATACAGAACCATTCTCCGTGCTGTTACTCGGTGTGGATAGTCAAGGCATGGGGGATACGTTGAAAGGACGCTCCGATTCAATGATGCTGGCTGTAGTCAATCCAGAAAAAGAGAAGGTTTCACTGCTTTCCATTCCACGGGACACGTATGTCACCATTGCCGATACAGGTGAAGAGACAAAAATTAATCATGCTTTGTACGGCGGGGTGGAAAGAAGCAAAAAAACGGTTGAAAATTTCCTCGGGATTGACATCGATTATTGGTTTGCCTTGAACTTCGAGGCTTTCGAAGCTTTTATCGATGACGTGATGAATGGCGTTGAAGTGGAAGTTGAAAAGAACATTCCTCATGAAAAAGATCCAACTGTGACGTATATTCCACAAGGAAGGCAAGTGTTGAATGGCGAAGAGGCCCTCTATTACGTTCGTTTCCGAAAAGACCGGGAAGGTGACTTTGGCCGGATGCGGCGTCAACGTCAAATGGTTGGCGAAATTATGGATCAGTCGTTGAATTTGCGCACGGTCAGCAAAGTCTCGGAGATACTAAACATAATGGGTGACAATGTCAGGACAAATATACCTCCTTCTGAATTGTTAAACATGGCGACGACATTTTCATCGATGACGAGCGACAATTTGGAAACGATGCAGATGGAAGGCGATGCGCGTTACGCCAGTGACGGTATTTCCTACGTTTTCGTTCCCGAAGAAGAGAGACAGCGGGTGCAGGAGGAATTAAACCGATTGCTCAACCCCGCTTTGGCTCAGGAAGAGGATCGCTCCATACAAACCGAGGCCCGCGATGAGGAAACCGATCAGACGGAATCGCGTTTCACGCCATCCAGCCAACCTCAGACCCCTTAGTTTTTGCCCGGTTTTCTCGCATACTTATTTCATGAAAGAAGCACATCAAGTGATGAATCTTCTCGTTTAGATAACAGGTCGGTCCCCTGGGGCCGGCCTTTTCTATGCCCCGACCTCGACTTTTCGGTCGACATACTCCGTTTTTCCTCGTTTGATGACAGCCTGTCCGCTGGTCAGATTCACCAAGTGCTGCTCGAACGCCGTTTCCTTTCCTTCTTCAATCAGCACGGTAAAAGTGACGCGGTCCGAGAACTGCGTATCCTGAATGATGATGCCATTCGTTTGGAACTCGTTTTCCAATTTGCCGTGCCACGTATAATCAACCGTGATCAAAATTTGTCGATGGATGGAACGTTCGATCACTCCCGCGGCTAAAACGCCTCTTTTAGCCGCTTTGCTGTAAGCACGGATTAATCCGCCTGCGCCCAGCTTGATGCCGCCGAAGTAGCGGGTGACGACAACGACAGTATTTTTCACGTTCATTTTTTTCAAAATTTCAAGCATGGGTACACCGGCCGTACCGCTCGGTTCGCCGTCATCATTCGCCTTCTGATGTTCATCATGTTCCCCGATGATATAAGCAGAGCAGTTATGGGTCGCATCCCGGTGTTTTTTGCGAATGGATTCGATGAAGTCAAATGCTGCAGCTTCGTCTTCCGCACGGTTGACGTAGGCAATAAAACGCGATTTGTCGATCACCAATTCGTTCTGGCCGTATCCACGAACGGTTCGGTATGTTTTAAGCATGACACGATCCTCCTTCGTCATCATTATATCACTTCGTTAATGATTGAGCTCCCGGTCAAATTCATATAAAATACAGATAGAAAAACACCTTTCTACACCAGTGATAACTTCAGCATGGAAGAATGTCGAATCACGTCATTTTTTCCTTTTTTCCTCCGCAGGGTGAAACCTTTTGGCAAGATCGTACGTCATATTGATAAGGAGCATGTTCGCCTTAATAAGGAGTATGTTCGCTTTAATAAGGAACATGTCCGCTTGATGGGCAACATTCGACTTTGATGACATATATTTGCTATAGAT
>CALBTX010000222.1 GCA_937967685.1 uncultured Bacillaceae bacterium
GACAACTAGTCCAAATAACCAAATCATGGTATACTATTCAAAAATAGCCGATCTGCACGCATCGGCTATTTTTCATGATTGGAATCTTTGAGCAGGGGTGAATACCCTTATGGCAAAAAGAAGACGTTCGAGAAGAAACCGCCGCAAAAGTCAATTGAAACAGGCGTTGAAATTTGAATTATACGGCATCGCGGCTTTGGCTTTTTCACTTCTGGCTCTTGTTCAGCCGGGTGTTTTCGGTCAAGTGTTTAACGGGATTTTTCGATTTTTGACCGGTTCCTGGGATTTTTTATTGCCGCTGGTGATGCTCGGTTTGTCATTATACGTCATCGTTAAGCGGTCCTGGCCCAAAAAATGGCATTACCGCTGGGCAGGAGCGGGCATTCTCTGTGCTGTCATCCTGATCTTGGACCATTTGTCTTTAATGGAAGCGGTCAGCGGATATGGCCGGTTTGAGAATCAATCCGTCCTGAAAGTGACTTGGAACCTGTTCCTGGAAGATTTGTCTGCCAATGTCCCTTTAAATGATTTGGGAGGTGGCATGGTCGGAGCCGTGCTCTACGGCAGTTTACATTTTATTTTCGGGATGACCGGTACGAAAATTATTATTTTTTTCCTCATGCTGATCGGTATTCTATTACTGTTGGGCGTATCCTTTGTGGACATGATGAAAGGATTGCGCAGAGCAATGCTCACCTCATGGGCTTGGCTGAAACATAAAGGGGTTGAATTTCAGGCCATGATGAGTGAAGCCGATGCAGAGGAAACGGCTGATGAATATGGTCAGCCGTCTAAAAGCCGTAGAAAGCGAGAACGAAATGTCGTCCAGGAAGGTCAATATGAAGAGATTGACGATCCCGGCAGCTCATCTGATGAAGATCCTCAAATTTATGATTTTACGGATATCGCTTACCAACAGGGGAAAGTGACATATCCTTCGCCGGAGAAGGTTGAAGCGGTAGAACCACAGCCGGCTGAAGTTGATTCAACATTGAAGACGGGTGATGTCATCGCCTATCAAGATGAAGGCCATGATTATCATTTGCCTCCATTCTCCTTATTGAAAAAACAGTCCAGAAATAAATCAATACAAAAACAGGATATGAAATCCAAAGCGCGCAAATTGGAAAAAACGTTGGAAAGTTTCGGGGTCCATGCCCAGGTGACTCAAGTTCACCGGGGCCCCGCGGTGACCCGCTACGAGGTGCACCCGGCCGTCGGTGTCAAGGTGAGCCGAATTGTCAATCTGGCAGATGATATTGCCCTGGCCTTGGCGGCGAAAGGCATCCGGATTGAAGCGCCCATTCCCGGAAAATCGGCTGTCGGCATTGAAGTACCGAATGAAGATGTTTCCATGGTGACTTTAAGAGAAGTGTTGGAAAGCGCAAGCTTTCATCAGTCCGAGTCCAAGCTGAGCATCGCTTTAGGACGGGATATTTCCGGCGAGCCGATCGTTGCCCAGCTGAACAAAATGCCTCATTTATTGGTGGCCGGGGCGACCGGAAGCGGAAAAAGCGTGTGCATTAACGGCATCATCGCCAGTTTGTTGTATAAAGCCAAACCGCATGAAGTGAAGCTGATGATGATTGATCCGAAAATGGTTGAGCTCAATGTGTACAACGGCATCCCCCATTTATTGGCCCCGGTCGTTACCGATCCTAAAAAAGCGTCTCTGGCATTAAAAAAAGTGGTGGCCGAAATGGAAAGGCGGTACGATTTATTTGCCAAAAGCGGGACTCGGGACATAGAACGTTATAATGAACTCATTCGCGCCGAAAACAAGGGGGCGGAATCAAAAAAACCGTTATTGCCTTACATTGTCGTCATCATTGATGAATTGGCCGATTTGATGATGGTGGCTCCGGCTGATGTAGAGGATGCCATCGCCCGGTTGGCACAAATGGCACGCGCTGCCGGGATCCATCTTATTATCGCCACTCAAAGACCTTCGGTCGATGTGATTACCGGGGTGATCAAAGCGAACATTCCTTCCCGGATTGCTTTCGGAGTGTCCTCCCAGGCCGATTCACGCACCATTTTAGATATGGGCGGCGCGGAAAAATTGCTTGGCCGGGGAGATATGCTCTTTTTGCCGGTCGGTGCTTCGAAAACGTTGCGCATTCAAGGCACTTTCATTGCGGATGAAGAAGTCCAGGCCTTGGTTGCCTATTGCATCAAACAGCAAAAAGCGCAATACCATGAAGAAATGATTCCGCCGGAAGAGGAAGAAAAAGACGGGTCTAACCATGTGGAAGATGAGCTGTATCAAGATGCCGTCCAGCTCGTCATTCACCAAGGGTATGCCTCCGTTTCAATGCTGCAAAGAAGATTTCGCATCGGTTACACCCGGGCGGCCAGACTGATCGATGCCATGGAAGAAAACGGTGTCGTCGGTCCGTATGAGGGAAGCAAACCTCGAGAAGTATTGATCTCCAAAGAGGAAAGTCATATTTCTTAGCAAGCGACTTGTTGAAGAGACGGTTCAGATTTAGGGTGCATGGATACAATACAGATAGCATACAGATAAAGACAGGCGTTTTGGAATGAATGAAGAAAGGGGTACCTGTTTATGAGCGATCCGTTTACGACGCTGCTGATCAACCAGATTCCGACACATTTGCTCCCTACGGACAAATATAAGACGAACAGTATTGCTGTGTATATCCGGCAGCCGCTGGAAGAAGAGCATTATACAAAGGTGGCACTCATTCCCCAAATTTTACAAAGAGGCACCATGCGCTATCCTTCAGCCCAAAAACTACGGCAAGCTCTGGATGACTTATATGGCGCCACACTACAGACAGACGTTGTCAAAAGAGGAGAAGAGCAGATCATCGTTTTTCGGTTGCAGATCGCTAATGAAACTTATTTATCTGACACGACGCCTCTGTTTGCAAAAGGGATCGAGCTTTTGAGCGAAGTGCTCCAAAATCCTCTGCTGGAGAATGGGGTTTTCCACAGCCGTCATGTTGAATTGGAAAAAGACCTGCTGGCTCGCAAATTATCTCAAATCAAAGATGACAAAGTCCGCTATGCGAATAAAAGATGCACAGAAGAAATGTTTAAAAACGAGCGCTACCGACTGTTCAGTCACGGGTCGATCGATCAACTGGAACAATTAACACCGCAATCTTTGTATGACTATTATCAAAAAATGATTCGCAGCCATCCGATCGACTGTTTTATCATCGGCGATTTGGAGCAAAACGACGTGCAGCATACACTCAGTGAACATTTTTCCTTCCCCCGGGAAGCGATCATTGAATGGCCTCGAACGGAGGTTGTCCACGAAGTGACCGAAACGCGGGAGATCACGGAAAAGATGCCGTTATCTCAGGGAAAACTGCACATTGGCTGCCGAACCCAGACGGCTTATGCGGATGATGATTATGTACCGCTGCTCGTCTTTAACGGTGTATTCGGTGGTTTTTCCCACTCCAAACTGTTTCGTAACGTTCGCGAAAAAGAATCGTTGGCTTACTACGTTTCTTCCCATATTGAAAGTCATAAAGGGTTTATGATGATCATGTCCGGCATTGATGTTCACAATGATCAAAAGACGGTCAAGATCATCCGTGAAGAACTGGACAAAACAGCCCGGGGAGAAATAACCGATGATGAATTAGCGCAGACGAAAGCGATGCTCATCAATCAGATCATGGAGTCGAATGATCAGCCTTTTCAGTTGATGGAACGCCATTACCAAGGGATTGTCGGCGGCAGAAAGCGCACTAGTTCGGAATTGATGTCCGACATTCGGCGCGTTTCCAAAGAAGACGTCCAGCGGATGGCCCGAAAGGTGCAAATGGATACGATCTATTTTTTAACCTCTGAAGGGGAGGCCCGTTAATATGGCGTATGAGACGATCGAATTTCAACAACTGCAAGAAACGCTGTACTATGAAAAGCTGCCTAACGGTTTAGACGTTTACGTCTTGCCCAAAAAAGGATTTCAGAAAACGTATGCCACTTTGACGACCAACTACGGTTCGATTGATAATCATTTTGTTTCCCTGGAAGGGAAAGAGGTGAAAGTGCCGGACGGCATCGCCCATTTTTTAGAACATAAAATGTTTGAGGAAGAAGAGGGAGATGTCTTCCATGAGTTCAGTAAATACGGGGCTCAGGCGAATGCGTTCACCAGTTTTGACCGGACAGCATACTTATTCTCCAGCACTGATCATGTCCTCAAAAATGTGGAAACATTGCTGGATTTTGTTCAACGCCCCTATTTCACTGACGAAAATGTTGAAAAAGAAAAAGGAATTATTGAACAGGAAATCCGCATGTATGACGACAATCCCGACTGGCGGGTTTATTTCGGTTTCATCAGCTCCTTATACCATCGTCATCCGGTCAAAATTGATATCGCCGGAACGGTTGAATCGATTCGCAAGATTACGAAAGAGATGATTTATACTTGTTACGAAACGTTTTACCATCCGAATAACATGCTTTTGTTTGTCGTCGGCGCCGTTGATCCGGAAAACATATTCAGCGTGGTCCGCCAAAACCAGGCGCAAAAATCATTTGCCGAACCGAAGGAGATTGAAAGATTTTTTGCGGAAGAACCCGATACCGCGGCTCAACCGAGGACAGAAGTCAATTTATCCGTGGATATCCCTAAATGCATGATGGGCTATAAGGAAACGAAAATCGGCTTGCAAGGTCGCGACATGCTCAAACAAGAGTTAACAACAGATATTTTGCTCGATGTGTTAACCGGTCCAAGTTCTTCATTTTATGAGCAGCTGATGGAGGAGGGGCTGATTGACGATACGTTTGGCAGCGACTACACGCTTGAAGCCCGGTACGGCTTTTCGATCATTGGCGGAAATTCAAAAAACCCGGACCTTCTGGTGCAAAAAGTTCAGCAGCACATTGAAAAGGTTAAACAAGACGGTCTTGACCCGCAGGAATTTGAACGGAATCGGCGGAAAAAAATAGGTGCTTTTTTAACGGCGCTCAACTCCCCGGAATTTATCGCTAATCAATTCACGCGTTTTCAGTTTAACGAAATGAATCTGTTTGACGTCATTCCCGTGTTGGAAGAGATTCAATTCGAAGATGTCAGCCAAAGGCTTCATGAACACGTTCAAGATGAACAGTTTGCCGTTTGTATTGTCAAGTAATCGTTCGGGATGAAAGGTCAGGGGAAACTGTTGTGAACAAAGTGGTTTTGATTACCGGAGCGACCGGGGGAATTGGTCGAGCCATCGCTCATCAGCTGGCCGGGGAAGGGTACGATTTGCAACTTCATTTTCACCGCAACAAACGGTTGGCCGAACAACTGCGGAAGAAGTTTGAAGCCGATAAGCGTCACGTGCAACTCTTTCAGGCAGACCTGACCCAAGCTTCGGACATTGAACAAATGGCGCTATCTTTAGCGCCCAAACCGGACATTTTCGTTCATTGTGCAGGTGTTTCTCATTACGGTTTATTTGCCGACGTGAGCCGTCAGGCATACGAGCGCCTGGTTCAATTGCATTTGACCGCGCCATTTACGCTGACCCAGCGCCTATTGCCTCATATGTTAAGCAGAGCATGGGGCAGAATCATTTTTATCACTTCGATATGGGGTGAAACAGGTGCTTCCTGCGAAGCGCTATATGCCATGGTCAAAGGCGGTCAGAATGCGCTGGCCAAATCGTTAGGCAAGGAATATGCCTCCTCCGGTGTGACGGTGAATGCTGTGGCACCGGGGGCGGTTGAAACAGACATGATGGCCTCTTTTACAGATGAAGAAATAGACGCATTGTGCCGGCAAATTCCCGCCGGCCGAATGTGCAGGCCGGAGGAAATTGCCCATCTGGTCCGGTTTCTGGTCAGCGAAGGCAGCGCTTATATGACGGGTCAAGTGCTGAGGATAGACGGCGGATGGCTCACATAAGCCAGCGCTTTGCAGCGGGGGTTCCACATTTCCTGTATAAAGATCGGCAAAGTTATCCATATTAAACATGACGGAGCGGTTCTTAAAAATATTAGAGGAGGATGAATCATGTCTGTTTTGGATAACTTTGAACAATGGAAGAGTTTTTTAGCCAATCGTGTACAGGCTGCCGAAGGCCAGGGCATGGCCGAGCGGGCGGTGAACGAAATGGCTTACCGGATAGGGGATTACTTGGCTGAAGAAGTGGAGCCGAGAAACAATGAGGAGCGCTTGTTGAAAGAACTGTGGCAAGTTGGCACAGAGGAGGAACAACAGGCGTTGGCCAATATGATGGTCAAGTTCGTTCAAAATGAAGGGACAAATGCTCAATAATCAATGCACAGACAAGGGTAAGTTTTTATTTTAGGCTGCGTCGTCATCGGCCATCTTCAACGGGAAAACGCTCTTTTGGATCAGAAGAGCGTTTTTCTCATGAACATCAATCGATGAAAAACAATGATTGGCAGGAACAAGAAAGTTGGTGTAGAATAGTGTGTTAGAAGGCTTGGCTGAAAGGAGAAACGATGATGGCCGACGATCGGAAGGCTGCATCAAAATCAGAATGGTATTTGGAATACGAGATTCACGAAAATCGGCCCGGATTGTTAGGTGATATATCTTCCCTATTGGGGATGTTGAATATAAATATTATTACGATCAACGGGGTGGAACTCAACAGAAGAGGCATGCTTTTGGAAAGCGAAGACGATGATCGCATTCAATTGCTGCATAAATTGCTGAAGCGGGTGCGCAACATTACGATTACGAAAGTGCGCCATCCGAAACTGCGTGACCGAATGGCGGTCCGACACGGCCGCTACATAGAACGGGATGCCGACGACAAAAAGACCTTTCGTTTCGTGCGTGATGAATTAGGTCTGCTCGTTGATTTTTTGGCTGCCATATTCAAGAAGGAAGGGCACCAGTTAATCGGAGTGAGAGGTTTGCCCCGCGTGGGGAAAACGGAATCCGTCGTCGCTTCCAGTGTGTGTGCCAATAAACGGTGGACTTTCGTTTCGTCGACCTTGTTGAAACAAACGGTCCGGCATCAAATGGCGGATGATGAGCTGTCGACCGATCACGTCTTCATCATTGACGGCATTGTTTCCACGCTGAGGGCCTCTGAAAAACATCAAATGCTGTTGAGGGAAATTTTGCGTCTGGAGGCTACGAAAGTGATTGAGCACCCCGATATTTTTGTTCGTGAAACCGAATATACCTTTGAAGACTTTGATTATATGATTGAATTGCGTAATTTTCCTGATGAGGAAATTACGTATGACCTGCCCTCAGAACTGTCATCCTTTGACATGAGCGAATGGAGGTGACCTGATGTCAGAACTGGGATCATATTTAAAGCAAGTGCGGGTGGAAAAAAATCTGACGCTGGAACAAATTCAGGAAATAACCAAAATACGCAAACGATATTTAGAAGCCATAGAAAACGGTGAATACGCCATCTTGCCCGGTTCATTTTATGCTCGTGCCTTTATCAAAAGCTATGCTGAAGCGTTGGGCTTGAATGCAAACGAAACATTGCAAAAATATGCTTCGGAATTACCACAGGTACAGAGTGCCCCGGTTGATGCCGTTCCCATATCTCGCACGAAGCGAAAAGAAATGAGAGCCTCGTCATCCCCGAAATTTGGAAAATGGGTTACTATGCTGGTCTTATATGCTTTCCTTGCTTTTTTAGGTTTCATGATTTATATGGCTGTTGTCAATTACGGGGATCAAGACGATGGGTTTGTCGATCAAAATCCTGAAATCTCGGGGGAAGGAAATCTTGAAAGTAATGAGGATGCGACGGCTGCGGATGACGATCGCCAAGCTGAAAATGATCCCTCCCCGGATGCAGGAACGGATGCTTCCGCTGGTTCTGACGGCATGAATGAACAAATTGAAAATGAAGCGGCGGACGATGAGGTTTCATCGGAGGACCAGGTGATTTCACGTCAAGCAACGGAAAATGGAACAACGATTTTTGAAATTTCAAATGCGGCTGAATTTGAGCTGATCCTGACGGCTGCCGACGGCAATGTATGGTATCAATTAACCGAATCGGCCGGAGGAAGTACGCTGGATACGGAGGAACTGCCCCACGGTGAAGAAAGAAGCTGGGAATTAACAGAGCATGGTGAAGTCGTCCTGCGCCTCGGAAATACGAAAGTGGCTACTCTTTCCATCAATGGTGAATCGGTACAGATAAGAGATCTTCCTCAAGTGCATAACCTGACGTTTCGCTTTCTGACCGACGGAGATGATGCGTAAACATATCTTTCCTTACGAGCTGGCTTGTCATCAATGAACGCCCGACCTTGAAGCGTGGAGGAAAATTGAATGAATTTAGCGAATAAAATTACGTTGGCAAGGGTTTTCCTCGTACCCGTCATCATGTTATTTTTGCTCGTCCGATTTGATTGGGGTTTCGTTCAATTTGCCGGCATCACGATCACGTACTCCGAAATTATCGCCACATTGATTTTTATTGTTGCGGCCAGTACGGATGGTCTGGACGGATATATTGCCCGCAAGCGCAAACTGGTGACTAATTTCGGAAAATTTCTTGATCCTTTGGCCGATAAGCTGCTCATTACCGCCGCCCTGATTTCGCTGGTTGATCGGGGGAGCGTGGAAGCGTGGATGGCCATCGTCATCATCAGCCGTGAATTTGCCGTGACCGGTTTAAGATTGGTGGCCGCGGCCGATGGTCAAGTGATCGCTGCCAGTTCGGCTGCTAAACTCAAAACATTAACCCAAATTGTGGCCATCGTCACCGTCATGCTCAACAATTTTCCTTTCGGCATGCTGGGGATTCCCTTTGATTGGATGGCGATGTGGATTGCCGTGATCATGACGATATACTCAGGGGTGGACTATTTCGTCAAAAACTGGAAGGTCATCCAACTGAAAAAAACCATTCGCAAATAATCGTTTTTGGAGCAGTTGCGCGTTGGCACTGCGAAATTTTTTAAAGTTAAGAAAGGGTGCGCGATGAAAGCAGAAATTATATCCATTGGCACAGAACTGTTGCTGGGTCAGATTACGAATACGAATGCCAGATATCTTTCCGAACGGTTAAACGATCTCGGCCTGCACGTTTATTTCCATACGGTGGTTGGGGATAACCCTGACCGCTTGCGGTCACAGCTTGAGATTTCCACTTCGAGGTCTGACGTGCTCATTTTTACTGGTGGATTGGGGCCGACGAAAGATGACTTGACGAAAGAATGTATCGCTCGTTTTTTGGGACGGGAATTGGAATTGAATCAAGCAGCGATGGAGCAGATCAAGCAATTTTTTCAAAGTCGCAAAACCCGCATGACAGCCAATAACCAACGGCAGGCCATGGTCATCAAAGGCTGCCGGTTATTTCCGAATGAAAACGGACTGGCTCCGGGGATGGCGGTTGCCGAAAAAGGCAAGCATTTCTTACTGTTTCCCGGGCCGCCGAGCGAATTGCAGCCCATGTTTGAGAAGTACGGCACGGCTTATTTACAGAAACTGAATCCAAACCGGCAAGTCGTCTACTCTAAAGTGATGCGCTTTTGCGGCATCGGTGAGTCCAGTCTGGAAATGGAACTGCAAGACTTGATAGATGGACAGACGAATCCGACGATCGCGCCTCTGGCCAAAGAAGGGGAGGTCACCCTGAGGATGACGAGCCTTTCTGCCAGCAAGGAAGCGGCAGAAGAAAATATGCGTGATTTAATTGAAGAAATTAAGCGCCGGGTGGGTGAATATGTATATGGATGGGATGATGACGAATTACCGTCCGTATTAGTCCGTCTTCTGCAAGAAAACAGGATGACCATTTCCGTCGCTGAAAGCTGTACCGGAGGATTGCTCAGCCACTATATCACCGGCGTGAGCGGGGCAAGTGCCGTTTTTCCCGGAGGAACGGTTTGTTATGCGACCCGGATTAAACAACTGTTAGGTCTGGGCACTGATGTCATTGAGCAGGATGGGGTTGTCAGCAGTCGGTGTGCCAGGGAACTGGCCGTGAATATTCGCCGCCAGTTTGGCACAGATGTTGGCCTGGGCATCACAGGTGTTGCCGGACCGACACCTCAGGAAGGGAAGCCCATCGGTCTCGTCTATATCGGCATCGCCCTGGGGCAGCAAACAATCGTCAAAGAAGTGCATTTGGGCGGCAATCGCAGTAAAATCAAACTCCGCGCCGCAAAACTGGCCATGTTTTGGACGATTAAAGCGATTGAGCAAACGCTCCAAAAAGGATGACGGTCTAATAAATGGATTTGTTTAAAAAGACACGAATAAACGTTCGACTTTTTGCGGGCAAATGGTATAATAGCCATAAGGCAATAGTTTACATTTGAATTGGTAAGGGAGAGTTGGATATGTCAGATCGTCGTGCCGCACTGGATATGGCCCTGCGTCAAATTGAAAAGCAGTTTGGTAAAGGTTCGGTCATGAAATTAGGAGAAGCCGCGGCCAATCAACAAGTTTCCGTCATTTCAAGCGGCTCTCTCGCCCTGGATATATCGCTGGGGATTGGCGGTTACCCGCGCGGCAGAATTATCGAAATATACGGTCCCGAATCCTCGGGAAAGACCACCGTTGCTTTGCACGCCATTGCCGAGGCCCAAAAGAACGGTGGACAAGCTGCCTTTATCGATGCCGAACATGCTTTGGATCCGACATATGCCCGTAAGTTGGGCGTGAACATTGATGAACTGCTTCTTTCGCAGCCCGATACGGGAGAACAGGCGCTTGAAATCGCCGAGGCGCTCGTTCGCAGTGGAGCAGTGGATATCATCGTTATTGATTCTGTGGCCGCCTTGGTTCCGAAAGCCGAAATAGAGGGAGAGATGGGCGATGCACACGTCGGCTTGCAGGCAAGGCTGATGTCTCAGGCTTTGCGCAAATTATCCGGGGCGATCAGCAAATCAAAATCGATTGCCATTTTTATTAATCAGATCCGGGAAAAAGTCGGCGTCATGTTTGGTAATCCCGAAACAACTCCCGGCGGGCGCGCTTTAAAGTTTTATTCAACCATACGTCTCGAAGTCCGCCGTGCTGAATCGATTAAGCAAGGTAATGAAATGATTGGTAACAAAACGAAAATTAAAGTGGTTAAAAACAAGGTCGCCCCCCCTTTTAAACAGTGTGACGTGGACATTATGTACGGTGAAGGCGTCTCCCGGGAAGGAAGCATCATTGATATCGGTACTGAATTGGATATCATCCAAAAAAGCGGATCCTGGTATTCTTACAGTGACCAACGTTTAGGTCAGGGGCGGGAGAATGCGAAAGAATATTTGGTGGAAAATCCCGAGGTGGCCCTGGATATTGAAAATCAAATTAGGGAATATCATGGGCTTGAAAAAGTCGTCGCTTCAACCCGAGAAGCAGGAGAAAACGACATGGAAGAAGAGTTGGCATTGGATCTTGAATGATGATGACTTGATCATAGGGGTGCTGTCGCTGACAGGCCCCTTTTTCACTTGATGAGCCCAACCTTGTCCGTCAGAAAGGATGTGAGGCTTAAATGGATGATCACAGACGCCCTCCCGCCGAACGACAGGGAGAAATTACGGCGATACAGCGCGTGCCGCAAGCATCAAAACGCTATCACGTTTATATTGACGGCGAATATGCATTTTCTGTACATGAGGATGTTTTGCTTGAGTTCCGTTTATTAAAAGGGAAAAAAATTAACCCCGCCGAACTGGCACTCATTTTTCAAGAAGAAGAAAAAAAGAAGCTGGAACGCACAGCTCTGCGTTATTTAAGTTATCGTCCTCGGACGACGAGAGAAATGCAAGATTACTTAACGAAAAAGCAATTTCGGCAAGATCAAATAAGTTCTTTGCTTGAAAAGTGGAAAAAAGAGGGGTATTTGGACGATGAAGCTTTTGCCAGGCAGTGGGTGACTGAAAGAATGAACAATCAAAAAAAAGGAAGATATTTACTGCAACACGAATTGGCCCAAAAAGGGATCGACGAGGCTATCATGACCCGTATTTTGGATGACATCGATCCCGAACTTGAACGCCGGGCGTGTCTTGCCGCGGCCGAAAAAAAATGGGCTAGTTTAACGGGGCTTAAGGAGGATAAACAGAAAGAGAAACTGTTTCGTTATTTGTATGGGAGAGGTTTTGCTTACGACCTTGCAGCCAGCGTTTTTAAACAATTGAGGACGGAACACGAACAGTGAATCAGCTGGACCGAATGGAAACTTCTTGACATGCATTTTGCACAAATATACAATTAAATTGCACCGTGATACGGTGTTCATACGTTTTTCCACGGGAAACCCGCTTTTTCTTTTTTTTGTCCAAAAAACGATGTAGCATGAACAGCTCATCGCTTGAAGGGTACTCAATGCGTTTCTTCATGAGGATAATGCTGGCCGACATGAGTAAAATGCTGGCTGATGAAAGGCTTGGTATCGCACGATTTATGATTTTAAAAATGTATGACAGTTGAACGATTGTTTTAAGTACGCTTGACAGAAGGACCGGTTGTTAGCAAGAGGAGGTGAATATATGTTATCAAACATCCCTTTATGGATGGGCATCTCCATTTTGCTAATCACTTCTGCTGTCGGTTTCGGTGTCGGGTATTTTGTTCGCAAATCTTCGGCTGAACGGAAAATAAGCAGTGCTGAAGATCAAGCCAAACTCATCGTAGAAAATGCGAATAAAGAGGCTGAATCGTTAAAAAAAGAACGGATTGTAGAAGCCAAAGACGAGGCTTACAAAATTAGATCAGAGGCTGAAAATGAAATAAAGGAGCGCCGAAATGAAATTCAGCGTCAAGAGAATCGGCTGATACAAAAAGAAGAATTATTGGATCGTAAGCTAGAATCATTAGAGCAAAAAGAAGAATCCCTAAACCAAAAACAGCGACATACAGAAGAGATCCAAAGCAAAGTGGATGCACTGTACAAAGAACAGATCGCTGAACTTGAACGTATTTCTAATTTGACAAAGGAAGAAGCCAAAAAGACGATTCTTGCCAATGTGGAAGAAGAAGTACGTCACGAAACGGCGATCTTGGTTAAAGACATTGAAATGCGCGCCAGAGAAGAAGCGGAGAAGAAAGCGAAAGAGATTCTTTCCTTGGCGATTCAACGTTGTGCGGCAGATCATGTAGCCGAAACGACGGTTTCTGTCGTATCTTTGCCAAACGATGAAATGAAAGGTCGGATCATCGGTCGAGAAGGGCGCAATATTCGAGCGCTGGAAACACTAACCGGTATAGATTTGATTATTGATGATACACCTGAAGCCGTTATTTTATCCGGCTTTGACCCGATACGCCGAGAAATTGCCAAGACCGCATTGGAAAAATTAGTGACAGACGGGCGTATCCATCCCGCACGTATTGAAGAAACGGTCGAAAAGGCAAGGCGTGAAGTGGACGAGAGAATTCGTGAATACGGCGAGCAGGCCACCTTTGAAACAGGTGTTCACGGTCTTCACCCCGATCTGATTAAAATATTGGGTCGGCTCAAATTTCGCACAAGTTACGGTCAAAATGTGTTAAAACATTCGATGGAAGTGGCTTATTTGACGGGGCTCATGGCTGCCGAATTGGGGGAGGACGTCACGTTGGCCAGACGGGCTGGCCTTCTGCACGATATTGGCAAGGCGATAGACCATGAGATTGATGGGAGCCATGTTGAAATCGGCATTGAGCTGGCCAGGAAGTATAAGGAGCATGAAGTGGTCATCAACGGTATCGCCTCCCATCACGGTGATGTGCCCCCCAACTCGATCATTTCCACACTTGTTGGTGCGGCAGACGCTCTCTCTGCAGCTCGACCTGGTGCCAGAAGAGAAACGTTGGAAACGTATATTAAACGCTTAGAAAAACTCGAAGAAATTTCCGAATCCTTTGATGGCGTCGAAAAATCTTATGCGATCCAAGCCGGCCGTGAATTGCGCATTATTGTCAAACCCGATCAGGTAGATGATGCGGAGGCCTTCCATTTGGCTCGAAACATCACTAAGAAAATTGAGGCGAACTTAGACTATCCCGGCCATATTAAAGTGACCGTCATTCGGGAAACAAGAGCAGTGGAATATGCCAAATAGCGAGAAGAAAAGTGGCTTTTTTAGCCACTTTTTTTCATGCCCTTTTTTTCATGACGATGTTTGAATCTGATGTTTGCATCTTATGTCTGAATCAGCTCAAAATGGCTGCGTGCGGCTTAGTTTCTTTGATGAATGAGATGTGCTAAAATAGAGAGCAGCAGAGGAGGTTCTTCATGAGGATTTTATTTATCGGTGATGTCGTCGGTTCACCGGGTCGTGAGATGCTCCATACTTTTCTTCCCCAATTAAAAAGAAAATATCAACCGACACTGACGATTGTTAATGGTGAAAATGCCGCAGGGGGTAAAGGCATTACAGAAAAGATTGCTAAAAGCTTTTTTGAAAGCGGTGTCCATGTCATCACTCTCGGCAATCATACTTGGGACCAAAAACATATCGGTGATTATTTGGACCAGGCATCCAATATCATCCGTCCAGCGAATTATCCTGCTGGGGCGCCTGGATCAGGATATGCGCTTTTGACCATCAATCAATATAAGGTGGCGGTGATGAGTCTCCAAGGAAGAACTTTTCTTCCGGCCTTGGATTGTCCTTTTCGCAAAGCGGAAGCGCTGCTTGGAGAAATATATGAACATACGCGGATCATTTTCGTCGATTTTCATGCCGAAGCGACGAGTGAAAAAGAGGCGATGGGTTGGTTTCTCGATGGCAAAGTGAGCGCCGTTGTCGGCACACACACCCATGTGCAAACGGCCGATGAGCGCCTGCTTCCCCAAAAAACGGCATATATGACGGATGTAGGCATGACGGGTCCTCGGAATGCTATTCTGGGCATGAAAAAAGAATCGATTCTTTATCGGTTTTTAACCGGGATGCCCTCCCGTTTTGAAGTGGCTGAGAAAAGTCCCGCTCAATTAAACGGCGTGCTCATATCTGTTGATCCCCATACCGGTTTGGCGGACGATATTATGAGAATCGCCATAGATGATGACCACCCGTTCACCGAAGAGGGATGATCTTCGTCCCATTCACTAAAGAGGAATGATGGCCGTTCCATTCACCACAGAGGAATGATCGACGTCTCATTCACGGAAGAGGGATGATCTGATCGCCGTCTCATCGCGGAAGGAGTGACCAGCCCTTCACGCAAAAGAAGGAGAAGAAGAATAGGGGGCAGGGCATGGATGCAGGTCATGGATGCAGGTCTAAATTTTTAGAATCTTTCCTTTTACCAGAAGGAATTTTATGCCTGACTGACGAATATAGTGGAAGTAATAAGAACCATAACAGTTGGGGAGGTTCAAGTACATGGAAGTATTAAAAGTTTCAGCAAAATCCAATCCTAATTCCGTAGCCGGTGCACTTGCGGGTGTATTGCGGGAACGCGGATCTGCTGAGATCCAAGCTATTGGAGCGGGTGCACTTAATCAGGCGGTAAAGGCTGTAGCGATTGCCAGAGGATTTGTAGCGCCCAGTGGTGTGGACCTCATTTGCATCCCTGCCTTTACGGATATTTTGATTGAAGGGGAAGAACGAACAGCGATTAAACTGATCGTTGAACCGAGATAAAAGTGAAGATGGCTGGATCGACCTGTTTGCTAAGCGCGGACGGGTTTTCTTTATGTTTTAGACCAGTTTTGGTGAACATGACTGGGGGGTTGGCCGATGACGAGAACGTTTGATGCGCATTGTGATGTGCTCTATCAATTGTGGAAAAGAAGAAATCCGACCCTTTTTTTTAAACAGGGTGATGAAGATAAACATGGTGATGAAGAAGGTTTGCATACTTCTTATGCAAAATTGAAAGCGGCGGGGGTCAGCGTGCAAACGATGGCCATTTTCGTTCCCCCGGAAGTTCCGTTCAGACAAAAAACAGATGCGGCGATGGAAATGTTGGATTTGTTTCACTCTGACATGGCCGGGAAGGATGAACGCATTCATCTTTTGAGCGATCGACAGTCCCTCGGACAAATATTACAGGGTCATGCTGATCATCTGTACGTATTGCTGTCTTTAGAAGGAGCGGATGCCGTGCAAGACATGACTCAATTAAGAACGTTTTATCGCCTGGGCATCCGCAGTATCGGACTGACGTGGAACATGCGCAATTTGGTCGCTGACGGGGTGGGTGAACGAAACCCGGGCGGCCTCTCCGCATTTGGCCTCGAATTGATCAAGGAAATGAACCGTCTGCGCATAGCTATTGATCTCTCTCATTTAGCTGAGAGAGGGTTTTGGGATTGTATCCTCTATTCGAAGCAGCCGCTCATCGTTTCTCACAGCAATGCCAGAGCGCTGTGTGATCATCCCCGCAATTTGGACGACAAACAAATTAAAGCCATTTTTGATGGCAATGGATTCATCGGAGTGACCTTTGTTCCTTACTTTTTAAGTGCGAAAAAAAAGGTAACGATCGATGATGTTCTCAATCATGTGGAACATATGTTATCATTAGGAGGAGAGAACCATGTCGGTTTTGGATCCGATTTTGACGGGATCAGTGCTGTCGTGGAAGGTTTGGAACATGCGGGAAGATGGCCTGCATTGATCAACGCCTGTCAAAAAATATATTCCGAAACCGTTGTGGAAAAATTGTTTTTTACCAACCAACTTCAATATTATGCAAGGTTGTGGAACAGTTCATTCTGACGACAAATGATACGCCTGTTCGATTTGCGTTTTCAGGGGTGATTCAAGAGGAAAATCTCGCGCGAAGTGCTTGCATTTTTTATAGGTTAGGCATACAATTGATAGGGTTTAAAATTAATTTTCTCAATTTTCGGCTTGGAAAGTTGAAATATGTCGAGTGGATGCTTAAAGGAGTGGAAATGATGAAGAATCAACTTTCGTGGAAAGTTGGCGGGCAACAGGGAGAAGGGATTGAAAGTACAGGAGAGATTTTCTCGGTTGCTCTAAATAGGATGGGTTATCATCTGTATGGTTATCGACATTTTTCTTCGCGTATTAAGGGGGGGCATACGAACAACAAGATCCGGGTAAGCACAACCCCGACCAGGGCGATTTCCGACGACCTGGACATACTGGTCGCCTTTGATCAGGAGACCATTGATTTAAATGTTCATGAACTTTCCGATCAGGGCATTGTCATTGCTGATAGCAAATTCAAACCTAAGCTGCCGGATGGGGTCAGCGGGACATTATATGCGGTTCCCTTTACTGAAATCGCTGATGAATTGGGAAGTTCTTTAATGAAAAATATGGTTGCTGTCGGCGCTTCAGCGGCAGCTTTATCACTGGATATCACTCCCTTTGAGGATGTCGTTCAAAGAATCTTTCAACGCAAAGGCGATAAAATTGTGCAGATGAATATCGACGCACTGCACAAAGGTGCCGAATATTTTGCGCATGAAGCGAATGGACAAGTTGATCATCTCAAGCTTGAACAAGGTGATGGCCAACAGCGGATGTATATGATCGGTAACGATGCGATCGCTTTAGGAGCTTTGGCTGCCGGATGCCGCTTCATGGCCGCTTATCCGATCACGCCTTCATCCGAAATCATGGAGTATTTAATCAAGAAGCTGCCGGAATTCGGAGGCACGGTCATTCAGACGGAAGATGAAATTGCCGCCATTACGATGTCCATCGGGGCCAATTATGCAGGCGTCCGTGCATTTACCGCTTCCGCAGGACCGGGATTATCGTTAATGACCGAAGGAATCGGCCTGGCGGGAATGACTGAGACGCCGGTGGTCATTGTCGATACACAGCGCGGCGGGCCGAGTACAGGGCTCCCTACGAAGCAGGAACAAAGTGATATGAATGCGCTCATTTACAGTACACATGGAGAAATTCCGAAAATCGTCTTGGCGCCGGGTACGGCTGAAGAAGCTTTCTACGATACGATAGAAGCATTTAATCTCGCTGAAGAATATCAGTGCCCGGTGATCATCGCCGCTGATCTGGCGCTGGCACTCGGTAAACAAACCGTTGAACCTTTGGATTATGATAAAATAGAAATTCGTCGCGGCAAATTATTGGATGCTGTTCCGGAATATGAAGGGGACTTATTCAAACGTTTTGAAGTTACCGAAGACGGCATTTCACCGCGTGTGATTCCCGGTTTGACACAAGCGATTACGCATGCCACAGGTGTTGAACACGGTGAAAATGGACGTCCTTCTGAAGATCCTGCCAACAGAAAGGCTCAAATGGATAAACGCTTGCGCAAGTTAAACAACTTTAAGTATAAGCAGGCGCTGAATATTCATGCCCCATACGAAAGACCGGAATTACTGATCGTCGGAGTCGGTTCAACGATCGGACCGATCGCTGAAGCGCAACAACGTTTGGAAAAAGCGGGTCATAAAGTGAATCATGTCCAAACTCGAATTTTGCACCCCTTTCCGACGGAAGAAATCAGACCGTTCGTCGAGGCAGCTGATCAAGTGGTGGTTGTCGAAAATAATGCGACCGGTCAACTGGCCAATCTTCTCAAGCTGCATGTCGGTCACGCCGATAAAATTAACAGCATTCTAAAATACGACGGCAATCCCTTCTTGCCGGGCGAAATAGAACAAAGAGCACTTGAACACATAAAGGAGCTGGTTTAAGGTGGCCACTTTTAAAGACTTTCGCAACAAGGTAAAACCGAACTGGTGTCCAGGATGCGGCGATTTTTCCGTTCAAGCTTCCATCCAAAGAGCGGCAGCCAATGTTGGCTTGGAACCTGAAGATTTAATGATCGTGGCAGGGATCGGCTGTTCAGGCCGCATCTCCGGATACATTCATGCCAACGGTATTCATGGCGTGCACGGACGTGCTTTGCCTATTGCCCAAGGCGTGAAGATGGCTAATCGTGATCTCACGGTCATTGCTGCAGGCGGGGATGGGGACGGTTTTGCCATCGGCTTAGGTCATACGATGCATGCCATTCGCCGCAACATCGA
>CALBTX010000223.1 GCA_937967685.1 uncultured Bacillaceae bacterium
TTGTATACTTCGGCGTGAAGATTGACAATTCGGATGCCATACTGACTGATGCATCCCACGAAACTTAAATCCATAAAAGGAGGTCTGTCGTCATGTTCGGTCTTCCGGCGCAGACTTTTTGGTTGATTGCCGTCTGGCCGCTTGTTTGGGTTCTGTTAGCACTCATTTTGTACTTTAAGTTTAAACGTGATGATGATCGGGAGGAAGAAGCGAAAAATTAAGTTTTTCAGGGAACAATGAATGACAATATGAAGGGAGAGACTTACATGGACACGGGTGTCGTCGTATTTATTATTTATCTCTTCATCTTATTGTCTATCGGTTTATACTTTACGAGAAAAGCTTCTCAGTCAATGGAGCATTACTTGCTCGGTAACCGTAAAATAGGACCAGCGGTGACAGCCTTAACCATGCAAAGTTCATCCATGAGCGGCTTTATGTTTATGGGTGGACCGGCAGAAGCATTTAAAACAGGCTGGTATGCTTTATGGTATGCCATCGGTGATGCCGGCGGGGGAATCATTAACTTGTCTGTGTTAGGCAAGCGGATGCGCAGAATGTCTCAAATGTTAGGCGCACTTTCCCCCATCGAATACTTGGAAAAGCGTTACGAAAGTGGAGCTGTTCGTATCGTCGCCTCGATCATATCCGTTGTATTCATTTTCGCTTATGCTTTCGGTCAGTTTATCGCAGCGGGCAAAGCATTGATGACTTTGACGGGTTTTCCGTATGAATGGGCGGTCATTATTGGCGTGGGCGTCATTGTTGCCTATACGGTGGCGGGAGGATACCTGGCCGTCGTATGGACGGACTTTGTTCAAGGAATCATTATGGTTGTCGGTGTGATGGGCATTGCTTTTTTAGTGATTCCTCATGTCGGGGGTATCACCGGTTTAAATGAATCACTGCGTTCGATTGATCCGACTTATCTGAGCATATGGGGAAAAGATCTGGCTTATTATGGCCAATGGGGTGTCGTGCTAGGCGCGATTCTCATCTACAGTGTCGGTTATATGGGGTTGCCCCATATCGTTGTCAGACATATGTCCATGAGAAGCACTAAAACAGTCAAAAGTGCGATAATGTATGCCGCCGTCTGGAATCAATTTTTTATATTCACGCCTTATTTGCTTGGGTTAGCCGGAATCATTTTGCTTCCAAATATTGCTGATCCCGAAATGATCATTCCGGAATTGGCCTATACGTTTTTTCCGGGAATTTTCGCCGCATTACTGATTTCTGCGATCATGGCCGCCATTATGTCCACGTCAGATTCGTTGTTGATGCAGGCGGGGACCATTCTGTCCAGAGACGTGTATCAACGTTTTATCGACAAAAAGGCCAGTCAGAAGAAAATGTTGCTCGTTTCAAGATTATGTATCTTGTTGGGGGGAGTGGTCGGTATCATCATCGCAATATACGAACCGCCTTCTGTCTTTGCTCTTGTCATATTTGCTTTTGGTGTATTAAGCAATAGTTTTCTCGTTCCGTATGTCGCTTCCGTCTATTCGAGGACGGCTAACAGCGTGGGCGTCATTTGTGCCATGATTAGCGGAGCGATCACCAATATTCTATGGACCAGTCTAGAATTGGAGAGTGTTACTGCCCTGCACCCTTTTTTGGCGGGATTGATCGCCTCATTTTTAGGCATGATTATTGGCAACCGGTTTGGACGCAGCCCGTCCCAACCTATTTTAAACGCCTTCGACCAAGCTAAACGAAACCAGAATATCCCTTATTCTTTGGAAAAGGGCATATCAAAAGATATTGCTCCTGAAGCAAAAAATATTTCCAAATTTGTTTGCGATATAGAACTTAATCTAAAAGGATAGAAAAAATGTTCAAAAAATGATAGAAAGTAAGGTTCAAACCTATGAAAAAACAGATTTTAGCGCAACCTCATGTTTATGATGCGCGCCAGATTGAAACCAGACTTAAACAAATTGAGCCTGAATTGCAATTTGAAGTCGTCAAACTTGTCTATTATCCTTACTAT
>CALBTX010000224.1 GCA_937967685.1 uncultured Bacillaceae bacterium
ACAACTGAGATAACAAGTTAGCAAGTGATGCAACGAGTTTTTGTTATATTTTATTTTCATATTTAAATTCCGAAAAAACGAAAAGAAAAGGGGTTGATGAGATGAAAAAATTCCATGCCTTGGCGCTGGCCTTGCTGCTCATTTTTGCCCTGGCGGCATGTGCGTCGGAAGATGCGGGAAACAATGCTGCCAATCAAACCGGAAATAACGACGGCTCAAACAATGCGCAAAATGACAGCGCCAACGAAAGCGAAAGTGGGGATGAAGAAAGTGCTGAAGACGGCGGTAATGAAGCAGTCCAAACGGATTTCCCTGAAGGGCCGATTGAATTGATCGTTCCCCATGCAGCCGGAGGCGGCACGGACGCCACCGCCAGAGCGCTGGCAAGTGCTGCTGAAGAACATTTGGGCGTGTCCATCGGTGTGGTCAACCGTGAGGGCGGCGGAGGTGCCGTCGGCATGACTGCCGGAGCGAATGCCAATCCGGACGGTTATACGGTGACGATGGCCACCGTGGAATTGACAACGCTTCCACACCTCGGATTAGCTGAAATTTCTTATGAGGATGTCAAACCTGTGGCTCAAATCAACTTTGACCCGGCGGCTGTCACCGTTCCTGTCGATGCGCCATACGATACGCTGCAAGAATTTATTGATTATGCCAAAGAGCATCCGGGAGAAATCCAGATGGGGAACTCGGGTCCCGGTTCGATCTGGCATTTGGCGGCTGCCGCGATAGAAACGGCAACAGGCGTTGAATTCACGCATGTTCCTTTCGACGGGGCGGCACCCGCCGTGACAGATTTGCTGGGCGGCCATATTGATGCGGTTCCCGTCAGTCCGGCGGAAGTGCTGGCCCAAGTTGAAGCCGGAGAATTGAAAACTTTGGCGATCATGGCCGAAGAACGCACGGACGTCATGCCTGATGTGCCTACGTTTGAAGAGGAAGGAATCACTGATGCCGTCTATGTCGGTCCTTGGCGAGGATTAACCGTGCCGAAAGACACACCGGATGAAGTGGTCAAAGTTTTACAAGACGCTTTCATGAAGGCGGCCGAGGAAGACGAATTTGTTGAGTATATGGAAAACAACGGCTTGGGCATAGTCATTGAGGATGCGGAAGGATTTGGGCAAGTGATGAAAGAGAGCCATGAATCTTTTGGAGAGCTGATTCCTCAGTTAGGGATTGAATAAGTCAAAACGTGAGGTTAGGGTGCGCCCTAACCTCACCTGCATTGGAGGTGTTCTTCTTTGAAAATTGCGAATCTGATTGGCAGTCTTGTTGGCATGGCCATTGCCGTCTTCTTTTTCTATCATACGTTTGCTTTCCCGGTGGTCCAATCCCAGGAAACAGGTCCGGCATTTATGCCCAGAATTTTTGCCGTTGCCCTCATGATTTTAAGTATCATTTTATTGATCCAATCCTTTTTCACGAAAGAGAAAGCGCCCGAAACGAAAATGAAGATGATCGGCTTAACGATGGGTATTGTTCTCATCTATTTATTGCTTATCCCCACGCTTGGATTTTATTCCAGCACGATTTTGTTTGTACTGGTGCTGATATTGATTACCAAATTGAAGAAACCCATTTTGTTAGTGGTCATCCCTGTCGCTGTCCCGCTCTTTGTCTTTGTTTTTTTTGAAAAAATGTTGCGTGTCCCGATTCCGACAGGGATCTTGTTTTAAAGGGGGAACTCTCCATGGAATTGTTTGTCACAGGACTCATGAATATTTTACATTGGCAGGTCATTCTGATTTTATTATCGGGTGTTGCGGTAGGCATCGCCATTGGTTCTCTGCCCGGATTAACGGCAACCATGGGAGTGGCTTTAATTCTGCCGATCACATTCGGTATGGATCCCATTACAGGCATATTGCTCCTGGTTGGCGTCTATTTCGGAGCCATTTACGGAGGTTCGATTGCCGCCATCTTGCTGCGGACACCGGGCACCCCTTCCTCCGCGGCGACCGCTTTGGATGGATATCCGTTGTCACAGAAAGGCTTGGCACGAAAAGCGTTGACGGTTTCCACACTTTCCTCCGGCATCGGGGGGATTTTGAGCGTCATCGTCTTAATTTTACTTTCACCTCATCTGGCGCAATTTGCGTTGAGATTCAGTGCTCCGGAGACGTTTGCCCTGGCTGTTTTCGGACTGTCGATCATTGCCAGTGTATCGGGAAGATCTTTAGTGAAGGGGCTGATGGCCGGTTGTGCCGGTCTGCTCGTCTGCACGATTGGCGTCGATCCAACGGGCGGATTTCCCCGGTTTACATTTGGGAGCACGAATTTAATGAGCGGTGTGAATTTTATCCCCGTCATGATCGGTTTATTTGCTGCGGCTCAAGCATTTCAAATGATGGAGGACGTTTTTAAAAAGGACAATATCATACAGAAGATGGAAAAGGTGAAATTAAAATGGGCTGAGTTCAAAGGGCTCATCGTGACGATCTTGCGGTCAACGGGTATCGGTACGATCATTGGCATGATCCCCGGAGCCGGAGGGGATATCGCCGCCTTTGTTGCGTACAACGAGGCCCAACGTTTCTCCAAAAATCCGGAAGGATTCGGCACGGGGAAACTGGAAGGGGTGGCTGCGCCTGAGGCAGCGAATAACGGTTCAACCGGCGGGGCGATGATTCCCTTGTTGACGCTCGGGATACCGGGTGACGCCGTCACTGCCGTGATGTTAGGCGCCTTGATGGTTCAGGGATTGCAACCGGGGCCCTTGCTGTTTGAACATAATGCCGATATCGTTTATACGTTGTTCGTCGGGATGATTGCCGCCAATTTGGTGATGATCGGTTTTGGATTGCTTGGCATTCGCTTATTTGTCAAAGTGTTGCTTGTGCCCAAGGAAATTTTAGCCCCTGTCATTCTCGTGTTATGTATTGTCGGTTCATATGCGTTGGGAAATAACTTTTTTGACGTCTGGGTCATGTTTTTGGCGGGAATCATCGGTTATTTCATGCTCAAATACGATTTTCCCGCTTCCCCTGTTATTTTGGCTCTCATTCTCGGGCCGCTCATGGAATCCAGTTTGAGACGTGCTCTCGTCATGTCTGAAGGAAGCTTGAGCGTTCTGTTTACACGTCCGATCTCGGCCGTTCTGTTAATGCTGGCACTGATCACCCTGTTTGTTCCTTTTATTAAAGCATGGTATGCCAAGAGGCACGTCGTTTCCGATGAGCAGAGCAAAGGCATATAGGCCGGCGAGGTGATATTTGCTCCAAATCGAGAAATGGCAGATTTGAGCACAATCAATAGAAACAGATCCGAATATAAAGGAAAGAGAGACAAGATTGCCATTTTTCGCTTGTCTCTCAATCAAACCCAGGGAGTGGTGCACTTTGTATTCGGATCGTCACATCCACTGGCTGAGACGATACAACCGCAAGCTGGACAGTGCGTTGCGACGTAAACTGATGGCCAGATTCCGTCCCCGCAGATATGTTCCCTGTTTTTTACATCGTCTGGTCAGTCGTTTGCTCAATGATTTGGCCAAAGAAAAAATCATTATAGAAATGAACAGCGCTGTCAGCCGAAACGATCTGGAATCATGGGCGGAAATCTGTCGGCAAAAGCGGTACGGGAAGGTTAACCGTCAATTTAAAACGTTCCATGGTTTCGCCATGAAGGCATCTGGCAGAGGCATTCAGCAGATGGTGCAGGACGACAGAGTGAAGAAAGTGTATTTGGATCGGGAAGTGCGGGCGTTATTGGATGTCGCTTCGCCGAGCACCCGGGCCGAACAAGTTTGGGCGGAAAATGTGACGGGAAAGGGCGTCACGGTGGCCGTGCTGGATACGGGCATTCACCCTCATGAAGATATTAAACAAAGGATCGTCGCTTTTAAAGATCTCATCAATCAGTCGCAGGAGCCTTACGATGATAACGGTCACGGGACCCATGTCGCCGGGGATATCGCTGCCAACGGATTGTCGTCGGCGGGGCAATATAGGGGTCCTGCCCCGGAAGCTCAGCTTGTCGGCGTTAAAGTGTTGAACAAAACGGGCGGCGGTTCGCTGTCGACGTTGATTGAAGGGGTGGAATGGTGTATCGAGCACAAACAAAAATATGGGATTCAAGTATTGAATTTATCTCTGGGCGCTCAGGCGATAAGTTCATGGGAAGATGATCCTTTGTGCCGGATCGCGGAACAGGCTTGGGCGGAAGGACTTGTTGTTTGTGCGGCGGCAGGTAATGAAGGGCCTGATTCGGGAACGATCGGCTCTCCGGGTATGGCTCCTTCTGTCATTACCGTCGGCGCGATGGACGATCAAAATACGACAGATCGGACCGATGATGAAATCGCTGCCTTTTCCAGCCGGGGCCCAACCATTGACGGATTGGAAAAACCGGATGTTGTCGCCCCGGGAGCGGACATTGTCTCCCTGCGTGCTCCAGGAGCGTTCCTGGATAAACAATTGGGTGGCGACGGAGCATATGTCTCCATGTCCGGCACTTCCATGTCCACGCCCGTTTGTGCGGGCGTTGTCGCCCTCATGCTGGAGGCGGCTCCTCATTTAACACCGGATGAGGTGAAAAACATTTTGCAGCAAACTGCTGAAGACAGGGGAGAAGCCCCCAATGTTCAGGGAAGAGGGTATATTGATGCCCAAAAAGCGGTTGACGGCGCCCTCAATGCAGGTCAGAAGTGATCAAAAGATAACGTTGGAAGTGTTCTGAAGGAGAAGTGATCTGAAGGTCACGTTAGCAGTGGATAACAAATGTTGATTACCCCTATAAAAGCCGGCAATCCCTGAACATGAGAAAAGAAAGAAAG
>CALBTX010000225.1 GCA_937967685.1 uncultured Bacillaceae bacterium
TTTTCGCGTCTTAAAACCGGGCGGACAATGGCTGATCATTGATAATATCGCTCCAGAAGATGATGAACAAGACCATTTTTACAACACATTGGAACGAATGAGAGACGCGAGTCACCATCGGTCCTGGAAAAAAACGGAGTGGCTCGCCATGCTCAAAGCACAAGGGTTCACAGTGGAAGCGTCCCATCACTTCGATAAAGTGATCCCTTTTGAAGACTGGTGTGAACGCATGAGCCTGTCGAAAGAACGCGTGCGGGCATTGACCGATTTTGTGCTGCAGACACCCTCTAATCTTAAGGATCGGTTCCGTTTCCTCTTCGAGAATGGGTCGATCAAGGAATTTCAGATTCAATCCGTACTGTTCAAGGCCGTTAAACCGAACGCCATGTCCGATTCAAAAAAGTAAGCGAAAGCGTGTTATAATGGAATTTATAGAGAGGATAGGGCGGAAAGGATGAGGGACCATGAACATCAAATTAGCGGCCATTGATCTCGACGGAACGTTGCTGACTGATCAATACGAGATGACCCCTCGAACGAAAGAAGCTGTTCAAAACATGCAAAAACAAGGGGTGAAAATCATACTCGCTTCGGGGAGAGGTCCTAAATCATGTGATCCATACCATGAACAGTTGCAGCTGGCCGACGTATGCATCACCCATAACGGCGCTGTCATTTATGACAGAATGTCAGGAAAAACGTGGCTGGAGGTTGGTTTTGAAGCCAACGAGCTGCGGCCGCTGATTGAATATTGCCGTAAGCTTCATCTTCACTTTGATCTGAGCACGGCGTTTGACATGTATATTGAACGGGAAAACCGACGCGCGCGGGACATTTATCGTCAGTTTTTTGTGGATCCCATCCGAGTGGCTGACGCCGGCCAATTGCCAAAGAAAATCGTCAAATTCACCATATTTGATCCCGATGAGACACGTTTGGACCGGGTGATGGATGAACTGGTCCCGATGTTTCCCAACTGGAGCATCGTCCGCAGCGGGGAAACCTTTATCGATGTGATTCATCCCCGGGCAACAAAAGGGCGTGCGCTCCGCCATCTGTTGCAAGCGTATCGTATTCAAGCGGACGAAGTCGTTGCTTTCGGCAATTTTTACAATGATCTGGAGATGATTCAGCTGGCCGGACTGGGCGTGGCGATGGCCAACGCTCCTGAGGAGGTCAAAGAGCAAGCGGATCGCATCACGGCTTCGAACAACGAAGACGGCGTGGCGCTCATTCTCGAAGAATTAATTCACCTTCCTGGGCGGCTGCACATAGGATAGCAGTGCAGAAGAACAGAGAAGGTGATTTTTGTGGATTACAGCAAACTCAACTTCTCCATCATGAAGAACAAGAAGACGTTTTTAAATAGAAAAAAGGAGCCAAACGAATGGAAAAAGTCAAGTTGTCGAAGGAAGAGCGGTTGGGCATCGTGACGATTGATTCTCCTCCCGTCAACGCGCTGGATCAGGAAGTGCTTGAACAGCTGACAGAGACAATAGATGCGCTGGATGATGAGCTTGATGTGATCATCATTCATGGAGCAGGGAAGAAAGCGTTTGTCGCCGGGGCAGATATTAAAGATTTTCCGTCATTAAATGCGGAAACCGGTGCAGCATTCAGTGCCAAAGGCCAATCCATTTTTCAAAAAATCGCAGAATTGAAACAGCCTGTCCTGGCGGCCATCGATGGCTATGCTTTGGGAGGGGGACTGGAACTTGCGCTGGCCTGTGATTTTCGAATAGCCAGCCGCCGTGCTCAACTCGGATTTCCGGAAGTCAAGTTGGGTATCATTCCTGGGTATGGGGGAACACAAAGATTGGCGCGGCTCGTCGGGACGGGAAAGGCGAAACAATTGATTTATACGGGTGAGCCCATCTCAGCCGAGGCGGCTTATCGGACGGGCATTGTCGAAGTCGTGACGGATGATTCTGCGCTGGCTGAGGCCAAAAAATGGGCTGACAAAATTTTGCAAAGGGGTCCGCTTGCGGTTCGCGCGGCAAAGCAAGCCATTGATGAAGGCATCCTCTTGGGTTTAGACGAAGGATTGCGTCTTGAGGCACGGTTATTCGGTTCGGTTTGTGCAACGGAAGACAAAAATGAGGGGGCCGCCGCTTTTCTTGAACGGAGAACCCCCCGTTTTCAAAGAAAATAACTGTTCAGCGAACAATGAAAGCACCGCTTAAGGATAAAGCATAAAGAAGTGGTCAATGGCTTCGGCCATCTTTTGGGCTGTTTGCGTTTGAAAGTGAGGATCTTGCAGCCTGGCGCGTTCCGTCGGATGGCTCAAATAACCCACTTCAGCAATGATGGTTGGGGAAGTGACATGTTTTAACAGAAAATAGTAATCGGTCATTTTCCCCTGGCGCCTCGTTTGAGCGAGTTTGTTCAACTCCGTCTGCAATAAATCGGCCAATAGGTAACTTTCCGCTCTGTCCTGATATAAAATCATCGGTCCCCGGGCTGAAGAGGAAGAAGACATGTTCATATGGATACTAATAAAAAGTTTGGGGCGTAATTCATCCGCTATCAGTTTTCTTTGGGCCAGGTCCTTCCTGTGCCGGCTTTGGATGTGGGTGAACGGGCTGTCGTCGCTTAACGCATAATCGTGTAAGCGGGTGATGCCCACCTTGTAACCTTTTTTGTGCAGTTCTTGATACAAAGCCGCACCGATTTCCAAGTTTAATTGTTTTTCAAGAATGTTTGCGGCAGATGCGCCTCCATCGATGCCTCCGTGCCCGACATCGATGATGACATCATACACCAACACTTCGGGATGTGCTTGGCTTACGGGCTTCTCTTTTTCTCTGCGATCATGCTGTTCAGCAGGGACTGGGTGAGCCACTGCCGTCAAAACGGTCGCCAAAATGAAAACAATCACCCAAATGCTCTGCATCGGAATTAAAGACCCGGGCCTGTTCATCCTGTTACCCCCATCACATAAGCTGACAAAAGTCGTTTTTTATTATGATGAGGTAAATGAAAAATATTATTCGAGCGGGCCGCTCCAGTGGGACATCCCTTCGATATAATTCGCACACCGACGATACCCGTTTTCCTTTAAAAATCGGCACACCATCTGACTGCGTTGACCACTGTGGCAGATAAAAACATACGCCTGGTTTTTGTCCAGTTCCTGTTCATACCTTTCCCCAAACTCACTCACTGGGATCAGTTTCACCCCGGGAATATGCCCCTGGTGATATTCATGGTATTCACGCACATCGACCAGGATGATATGTTCCTCTTTCCGTTGGAAAAGCTCCAGTAGTTCCTGTGTACTAATCTGCTTTATCCCATCTATTTCAAAGGCCACGTTCGACTTCCTCCTTTTGGCACTCCCACCAAACGCTTTAGATGATAAAATATGAAGTGAATGTGATTTACGGGCATTATAACACACATCTAAACACGTTTCGGTTTTAAAATTGTACAGAAAATCCGTGCTTAAATCGAAACTTTTTTGATAATGACACGTCTGAAATAGTTGAGGGAGCAGTGCAGAGAGAGACAATGTGGGATGTGGATAGAGGGGGACATGTATGAGGAAATGGTTGTTGATTTTATCATGCATACTGTTATTGACTGTTTCCTGTGAATCAAGTTCGGAAGAAGCTGGACAGAAACATGAACATGCGGACCATGTTGAGGGGGAAAACACAGCTCCCGGTTCAGATAAAAAAAACCCTCAGCGGAAGGTAAGGCTTGGTATTGCAGGTGTTGAGGAAGATTATACATTTGAGCGGTATGAAAACACGTGGTTGAGCATATGGTATGATCCCGTATTGGAAATTGAAGAAGACAGGGATCAAGTTTCTTTTACGGACAATCGTCAAGATCTCTCTTTCAAGGTGAGATCACTGGAAGAACCGATTGACATCGAAGAGGACATCAAGCCGCAAATGCTTGAAGCGGGATATGATTTGCACAATGAGTTCTCCTTGGATTTCAGAGAAGGGGAGGCTTACATTTTCCATCAATACGATTATTTTGTGGACAACCGTCACGCTGTCGATCTTTATCTTCTCGATGAAGATGGACGGCAGATTCTTGTGGAATGCCATATCCCAGACATTTTGGAAGAAAAATACGTTCCGCGTTTTCAATATATGTTGGAAAGCTTGGAGCTGAATGGTACACTGTAGGCAATAGTGCGTGGGGTAAAAGGAGGATACGGGTTGTATGAGAATGAGGAATAAGCCGTGGGCTGAGGAAGCGATTAGAGACCATCCCCATCTCGTCTTGCCTCATCCTCAAGAATGGCGTGGAAAGTGGTCCCGATTTTTCGGCCGGGACATCCCCATTCATCTTGAGATCGGCACGGGCAAAGGGCGCTTTATCACGGAGATGGCCCGCCTGCATCCCAACATCGGTTTTGTCGGACTGGAACTGCAAACGAGTGTTGTCGGCGTGGCTTTGAAAAAGGTGAAAAAAATTCACGAAGAAGACGGGGTGTCCAATGTATGTTTAATCCGCGGCAATGCCCGGGACATCACCGAATTTTTCGCCAAGGGCGAAGTGGAACGCATCTATTTGAATTTCAGCGACCCTTGGCCGAAAAACAGACATGCCAAAAGACGACTGACTTATCCCGCTTTCTTGGAAAAATATCAATACATATTAACCGATCAGGGAGACATTCATTTAAAAACGGATAACGAAGGATTTTTTGAGTATTCCTTAAACAGCCTGGCTGATTTTGGCTGCCGTTTGCAAAACATCACTTTTGATTTGCACCGCAAACTTCGTCTGGCAGGCCAGGAAGAACAAAACGTATTCACCGAGTATGAACAAAAATTTGCCGCGCAGGGTATGAAAATTTATCGCTGTGAGGCGATCATGCCCAACAAGGAGGGCTGAAAATGGAAAGTTTGCGTCTCGGAGATCTACACTTAACTTGGTTAAACGGGGGAAACAACCATCTGGACGGCGGCGCCATGTTCGGGGTCGTACCCAAACCGCTTTGGAGCAAAAAATACCCCGGCAATGAGCAAAATCAAATTGAACTGCGGACCGATCCGATCCTGGTTCGCAAAGAGAACATTTATGTGCTGATTGAATCAGGCATGGGCAAAGGGAAGCTCTCCGACAAACAGCTTAGAAATTTTGGGGTGACCGAGGAAGGCCATGTGGAGGAATCGCTCGCAGAACTCGGTTTAAAGCCGGAAGACATCGATTATGTGCTCATGACACATTTGCACTCCGATCACGCTTCCGGCTTGACAAAATGGGAAGGGGAGTGCTTGGTGCCCGCTTTTCCGAATGCGAAGCATATTGTCAGTCAAATCGAGTGGGATGAGATGAGAGAACCAAATATACGCTCTCGAAATACGTATTGGAAGATGAACTGGGAACCGATTGTTGATCTGGTTCAACCATTTCGGGAAGAAGTCCAGATTATGGATGAATTGAAAATGGTCCGTACCGGAGGGCATAGTAACGGCCATGCCGTCATTCTGTTTGAGAGCCGGGGGGAAAAAGGGATTCATTTCGCCGATCTAATGGCCACTCACGCTCACCGCAATCCTCTGTGGGTGATGGCTTATGATGATTATCCGATGACTTCCGTGTTCTTTAAGGAGAAGTGGGTCCCCAAAGTGATGGAGGAACAATGGTGGATCACTTTTTACCATGATGCGTATTACCGGGCCATCAAATGGGACAAGGAGGGCAACATAGTGGCAGAAGTTCGGCGCCAAAGGTGAGCTGCATCAGGCGCCGGTTTTATTGCGGCGGAGGAGCGAAAGCACTTTTTTGCCCGCCCATAAAAACCACCCGTAGCGGCTGCCCAGGACGATCAGTGTGAGCTGCACGATGAGAATGCCCATGGCCATCACTACAATTTGGAAAAAATCGGCAATCATTGTACCACCCCGCTTAAGGCGTTCTCATTGATTTGGCCGGGAAATGACATTAAAATAAAAGAAGATCATATTAAATTCATAGATGACATGGCCATTATATGTGAAATCGGATCATTTGAGAAAGAGAAGAAAAAGCGCGAACCGGAGGAGGTTCTCAGGTGAACAAAAGGACACTTTCCATTGAATTTTGCACGATGTGAAACTATTTTCCAAAAGCCGTCCGGGTGACGGAAGAATTGATGAACGATTACAGCGGGAGTCTTTCTGAAATCACGCTCATTCCTTCAAGCGGAGGCGTTTTCGAAGTCAAGGTGGATGAAGAACTTATATTTTCCAAGAAACAGTTGGACCGCTTTCCGAATGAAGGGGAAATCAGCACGCTGATCGCTGAAAAGCAGCTTCTTAAAAAACGCTGATGGGACATGTGCTCCGTGCGTTGGCGGGACATGTGCTGCGTGCCGACGGACCGGCTCCAGCGGGTTCAACCGGCTGTCGCTCAGCCGCGCCTATCCTTGACTAGATCGAGCACATCCCCTGTATCCGCGTCAACTTTAAACTCGTAAAAATGGGGTTCATCGCCCGCCAGTCCAGTCAGACCACATTGATAGACGGTGTATTCTGCGCCGTCTATTTTCTCTTTTTGTGGGTGGACATGAATCCAGCTGCCGATGATAGACATGCGCTCAGATTGATATTTTTCTTTCAGCATTTGAACGATCTGTTCCGGCGCCAACCGTCGTTCTGCCATCCCTTTCAAAACGAAATAACCGATGGCAGCGCCGGCGGCCGCGCCCAGCAAAAAACGCCCCCATTTCATCTGCGGCATCCTCCTTTTTCACCTATATCCACATTATGGGAATAAAAAAGCAGTTCAATACGTTTCTTCTCCATGATACCATTAGGTTATCGGAGAAATGAAGTGAAAAGTGGGGGCTTCACAGTGAACAGTGCTTGTCCAGCGTTAAGGTGGGGGAATAAGACGTATACACAAAATGAGATGCTTGAGTGGGAATTGCCTCTGGTGGAAATTTTTGAAACAATAGAAGGAGAGGGCTTAAAGGCCGGTTTCCCGACGATTTTCGTCAGACTCTTTCATTGCAATTTGCGCTGTAAATGGTGCGATACGCCGTACAGCTATGCTCCGGCCAAACCGGAATCGGTTCTGTCCCTGAAAGACATTGTCACCGAAGTGCAGAAGTATCGCAGCCGGGCCGTTTGTTTAACCGGCGGAGAACCTTTGATCCACAGAGAAAAATCGGCGGGATTGATTGACCATCTCGCCGCTTTGGAAAACATTGAAGATATCCATATCGAAACGAACGGGGCCATACGTCTTCAACCGTTTGCCGCATTGCGCCGGGAGCGGTCTGTGTGGCGAGATAAAGTTCGTTTTGTCATGGACTTTAAACTGCCGGCCAGCGGTGAGATGGAGAAAATGATCTTGGAAAACTTTTCTGAGCTGAACGGACAGGATGAGATAAAATTTGTCATTGGCTCAGACGAAGATTTTACGGTTGCCGCAGACATCATCCGCCGGTATCATCAGAAAGGCACCGTGTTGATGAGTCCTGTGTGGGAAACGATGCCGCCTCGCCGATTGGTGGAAAAAGTTTTGCAAAACGGCTTGTCCCGTGTAAAAGTGAGTTTGCAATTGCATAAAATCATTTGGGATCCGAATCAGAGAGGGGTTTAAGAAGCACGAATGGTTTAAGAAACACGGAAGGGGTTTAAGAAGGAGTTCGGCTTGATTTGAATACGGTAAACCATCGGAATCTTCCTCGGTGGAGACGTTGAAGGAGGAACTCAGCTTGATTTGAATGGTTCTGCCGGGGATGTTCGTGAAGAATCCGTCTGGGAGGCGCGGCGAAGGGAGGGATCTGAGTTGAACAAAGCTGTCGTCATTTTAAGCGGGGGGTTGGACAGTACGACCTGCATGGGGATCGCCCGAAAAGAAGGTTATGCGTTGTATCCGCTGACCTTCCATTACGGACAGCGCCACGACCGGGAGGTCATCCAGGCCCAGAAGGTGGCTCAGTACTACAGAGTCAAGGAACACAAAATCGTCGACCTTCGTTTTTTGCAGGAAATCGGAGGCAGTGCGCTCACGGATGCGTCGATTGACGTGCCCGTTTCGGGAGAAGCTGAGGGCATACCGGTCACTTACGTTCCCGGCCGAAATTTAATCTTTTTGTCGCTGGCCACAGCCTATGCGGAAGTCATTGGCGCGGGAGTCATTTACATCGGTGTCAGTGCTGTCGACTTCAGCGGTTATCCCGACTGTCGGCCCGAATTTATCGTCAGCATGAGTGAGACGATCAACCTGGCCACGAAGGCGGGTTCAGCCGAACTCGGCATCCGGATAGAGGCCCCGCTGATGCACAAGACGAAAGCGGAAACGATTCAAACCGGCATGTCCCTTGGTGTACCCTATCATTTAACAACATCTTGTTACAGGGGGGAAGATCTGGCCTGCGGCCGATGTGACAGCTGCAGATTGAGATTGAAAGGTTTTCAGGAGGCCGGCTATGACGACCCCATTCCTTACGCGCGCTGAAGAACTTCCAATTGTTTGCTTTCTTGCCAGCAGACTCCTATTGCTAAGCTGGTTTTCTAATCTATAATACTGAAGTAGGTTTTGATGATAGTCTTTTTCCATCATGGAAAAGACTTTTTTTATTTTGTGTACAGGAGGTACGAAAGCATGTTGTTCAAGATGAGGGCATTAGCGGTATTGATGTTGGCCATGGCTATCGGATTGGGTCTGGTTGCTCAAGCCGGCACTGTTGAAGCGTCTGCTGAAGTAACCAAACAAGGAGATCGAAAAGGACAGGTGTGGGACATTCAACACCGTTTACAACAGCTTGGATATTATCAAGCCCCATTAGATGGTATTTTTGGTGAAGAAACGCAAAAGGCTGTTCAACGTTTCCAACAACATCACGGTTTACCTGTCGATGGTGTCGTCGGTAAAAAAACACACACGAAATTGCATCAGGTGTCTTTTACAAGTGATGAAATTGAAATGATGGCCAAATTGGTTTACGGTGAAGCACGAGGAGAATCTTTTGAAGGACAGGTTGCTGTTGCCGCCGTGGTGCTGAATCGGCTCGCTTCACCTCAATTCCCCAATACGGTGAAAGATGTTATTTTTGAGCCGAGGGCTTTCACAGCGGTCGATGACGGCCAATATTATTCAAAACCGGATAAAGAGGCGTATCGCGCTGTTTATGCGGCGATCAGCGGCTGGGACCCGACGGGAGAAGCATTATATTATTTCAATCCGCAGACAGCCACCTCCGACTGGATCTGGTCCCGCCCGCAAATTAAACAGATCGGCAAGCACATTTTTGCCCTGTAGAGCAGGATTTCCCCTTTTTCGGTCGAAGTATGAGGAAAACGGATGAAAGGCCATTGTCAGATTCATACTGGTGTCAGATTCATTCTGGGCGTCACCCGTCAGTGGCATACCCGTAGCTGGGTATCACTCATACACAGACTGGAAGGGGATTATCGATGGATAAAGATTTGGAAAACCTTTTTCAAAGGCTGATAGAAGCACCGGGGGCTCCGGGATTTGAGCATCACATTAGGGCGATCATGCAAGAGGAACTGGGAAAAGTGTCTGATGAGCTGCTGCAAGACAATTTGGGCAGTGTCTTCGGTGTAAAGCATGGCCCTGCCCGGGCCCCAAAAATCATGGTTGCCGGCCATATGGATGAAGTCGGCTTCATGGTCACCCACATTACAGATCAAGGCTATATCCGTTTCCAACCGCTTGGCGGCTGGTGGAGCCAAGTATTGCTGGCCCAGCGGGTGCAGATCATGACAGATCACGGTCCTGTTGACGGGGTGATCGGTTCGGTTCCGCCGCATGTGCTGAGGGAAGAACAGCGTAAAAAACCGATGGACATCAAGCAAATGTTTATTGATATCGGTGCGGACGACAAAGAAGAGGCCGAGCAAATCGGCGTGAAACCCGGTCAGCAAATTGTACCCGTCTGCCCGTTCACCCGCCTGGCCAACCCGAGAAAAATGATGGGCAAAGCGTGGGACAATCGTTATGGTTGTGGCCTGGCCGTTCATCTGTTAAAAGAATTACAAGGAGAATCCATACCTTGCACGCTTTATTCCGGGGCGACCGTGCAGGAAGAAGTCGGTTTAAGAGGTGCCCAAACGGCGGCGAATATGATTCAGCCGGACCTGTTTTTTGCTCTGGATGCCAGTCCGGCCAATGATGGTCCCGGAGCAGATAACGGTTTTGGGAAGATCGGCGGCGGCGTGCTCTTGCGCATTTATGACCGGACGATGATCACCCACCACGGGTTGCGTGAATTGATCTTGGATACGGCTGAATCCGAGAATATTCCTTATCAATTTTTTGTCTCTCAAGGCGGGACGGACGCCGGCAGAGTACATACGACCGGTCATGGCGTGCCTTCAGCGGTCATCGGCATTTGTGCCAGGTATATCCACAGTCATGCCGCCATTGTGGATGAGGGGGATATTGAAGCAGCTCAAAAGCTGTTGGCGGCTTTGGTGAGGAAGATGGATCAATTCACTGTTGAATCGTTGAGACAAAGCTGAAATTATGGGGCGAGTTGGCATCAACTTAATTGATGCGGGCGTTGTTTCAGAGCGAATGACTTTGAGAGCATATCATGTGGAGAGCATATCATGTGGAGAGCATAAAAGAATACGTTAA
>CALBTX010000226.1 GCA_937967685.1 uncultured Bacillaceae bacterium
GATAGATTCATCAATGCCAGATAGATTCATGAATGGCTGATAGATTCATAGATCAACCACCTGTACAAAAATGAACGAAGGAGATGATCATCTTGAAAACAGCATTAAAGTTAAGCGTAATGATTGCATGCTTTTCTATCCTGTTATTGTCTTCTTGCCAAAATGCAACGGATCCAGCAGAACAAGATATGACGGATACGGGGGAAAACAATACGGCGGCTGAGCATGAGCAGCAAGATGAGAACCGTTCACATGAACCGATCGAGGAAGATGCAGCCGCTCAAAATGGAAATGACAATCTCATTCTCGCCACGACGACGAGCACACAGGACAGCGGACTGTTGGATGAGCTTCTGCCTATTTTTGAAGAACAAACGGGATTCAACGTCAAAACGATTGCGGTCGGTACAGGGAAAGCACTCGAGATGGGAAAACGGGGAGAAGCTGACGTGCTGCTTGTTCATGCGCCCGAAGCCGAAGAAGAACTGGTTGAAGCGGGAGATGTGGTCAATCGCCAGCGCGTGATGTACAATGATTTTATCATCATCGGCCCAGCATCTGATCCAGCAGGGATCAAAGAGGCCGGTCTGCAAGAGGGATTTGAAACGTTGGCCGAAGCAGATGTTCAATTTGTTTCGCGGGGAGACGATTCGGGAACCCACAAAAAAGAACTGTCCATCTGGGAAACGGTGGGTATTGAACCCGGTTCTTTGGATCACTATGTTGAAACCGGTCAAGGAATGGGAGAAACGTTAAACATTGCTGCCGAACGCGAAGGCTATACTTTGACGGACAGGGGAACTTATTTGGCACTAGCAGATCATTTGGAAAATATGGCCGTGATCATTGAAGGGGACGAATCTTTACTGAATATTTACCATGTCATGCAAGTGGAACCGAGTAAATCGAAGATGATCAATGCAGAAGCTGCTGAAGCTTTCGTTTCGTTTATGATCTCGGAGGAAATTCAGCAAATGATCGGTGAATTTGGTGTGGACGAATACGGTGAACCGTTGTTTTTTCCCGATGCAGAATAGACATGAAATCAACGAGTAGAGATAAAACAAGAGTAAAGATGAATCAAGATGAAATATCGAACTTAGCAGATGTACCTCGTTTGAGATGCATGTCAGAGATGGACTAGCCGTTTTGATGGGGGATAAGCATGGAACTCGTTTGGGAAGGATTCAAAAAAGCGCTGGAGATGATTATGACGGGTGACCCCGAAATTTTACATATCACCTGGCTGACGTTAAGAGTGTCTATGACGGCCACACTGATCAGTGTCATCATGGGCATCCCTCTCGGGGTCATCCTCGGTTTAACGACTTTTCCCGGACGCAAGCTGATCGTAACCATCATCAATATCGGAATGGGGCTGCCCCCGGTCGTGGCCGGTCTATGGGTCACCCTGCTCCTCTGGCGTTCAGGGCCTTTGGGACAGCATGCTTTACTGTACACGCCGACAGCGATCATCGCCGCCCAAGTTCTTGTATCCCTGCCGATCATTATCGGCTTGACCACATCCGCTTTCCAACAAATTGATCATCGGTTACGCATGCAAATTAAAGCGCTTGGGGCTTCAAGATGGCAAAGCGTCCTCATCCTCTTAAAAGAATCGCGCCTGGCCATTCTGGCAGCGATCATGGCCGGTCTGGGACGCGTTCTGGCCGAAGTCGGCGCCTCCATGATGGTCGGGGGAAACATCAAAGGCGAAACGCGCATTTTAACGACGGCTATGGTCATGGAAGTGTCGAAAGGAAACTTCGACATCGCCATTGCCCTGTCATTTATTTTAATGGCGCTCGCCTTTCTGATTACCTTTCTATTAACCTATTTACAGCAAGGGAAGAAATCCGTATGAACATCTATGAAATGAATGAGGTCCGTTATCACATTCGAATGAAAAAAAAGAGCAGACAATTGTTATATGTTGACCGCTTAGCGTTAAATCAAAGCGAAATATTGGGTGTCATCGGACCGAACGGTGCCGGAAAAAGCACCTTGCTCAAAGTGATGGCCTTGCTGGCCACGCCAACGTCAGGAACGATCACCTATCGCGGGCAACAGATTTATCCAGGCACAGTGTCCTTGGCCACCCGCCGGAAAATGGCCACTGTTTTCCAACAACCTTTGCTGCTTAATACGAGCGTATACCACAATATCGCTGTCGGTTTAAAATTGAGGAATGTGAGCAGAAAAGAACAGAGGGAACGTGTGCAGCGCTGGATGGAGATGTTTAACATCGCACATTTGGCCAAACAGCATGCCTATACATTATCCGGCGGGGAATCACAAAGGGTGAGCCTGGCCCGGGCCCTCGTTTTACAACCGGACATTCTTTTTTTGGATGAGCCTTTTTCCGCTTTGGATTTCCCCACCAAACAAGAGCTGATGAAAGATTTAATCCAAGTACTACGCCAAACTCGAACAACAACTTTGTTTGTCAGCCATGACTTGCTTGAAATCAAACAGATGGCAGACCGCCTCATCGTCTTAATGAACGGACGAATCACCCAGGAGGGACAAGCTGAGCAGGTGATCCGCGATCCGAACGAACAGGCGCAGCCATTCTTGAACAAATGGAAGGATACATTGATTGTTTAACTATTTATTAGACTTGTCCGCTATATTTTTCATAAATCAATTGGGCCGTCAGTATATCATAAATGGACTTTCCCACTGACTTAAATATGGTATACTCGTCTTCGCGGTGGCTTCCTCCAGCCCGTACAAGATCTTTAAGCGTCGGTACTTTATCCTCTGTCTTCCCAAATTGCTTCGCTTTAAGCATGTCCCCTGACTCTTGAAAAGCGGCATGTGTATCGACGAAAATGCGCGCTGCGTTGCGAATCACTGCATCAGGGATTTCCTGCATATGAGGTTTAAATGCGCCTGCCGCAGCAATATGCTTCCCTTTCAAATCCATGTCTTCATCATCAGGCATCACCGGATCGTCTGATGTTGTCGTTAAAATGATGATATCGGCTTGATCAACTAGCTCTCGAACAGGCAGCGGCTTGATCGTCACGCCGCTAAAATGCCGCTTGGCCCGTTCGATAAAACTTTCCATCCTCTCCGGACTGCGATTATGGACGAACACCTCTTTAATCGGACGAACGGCACAGGCCGCCTGCAGGTGACTCCATCCCTGGTCGCCGGTCCCTATCACACCTACTCTGCTCGCCTCTTTTTTCGCTAAATATTTCATGCTCAAACCGCTGATCGCCCCAGTGCGCAAAGCGGTAATGGAACGAGCATCAAACAGTCCCAATGGCTTCATTGTCCGGCGGTCATTCAGTAAAAAGATGCCTCTCAGTGTCGGTTCCTTAATTTTTACATTTCCGGGGGCTATGCCGATTAATTTTACGCCATAATAGTTTTTATAAAACGAAGGCTTTAATAAGGCCGTATTGTCATGGTCGTGAATAAACAACCGTTCGGGAATCAATACATCTGCATCACGATCATCAAGATAATACTTTTCAATCGTCTCAATCACTTCATTCATCGTAATGAAAGCATGAACCTCATCATAATCCAAATGAATCATGAGAATGCCTCCTTACCAGTGATCGGGAATGGCTCCCAATTTTCTATTGAAATACAGCATCGGCCGTTTATCTTTTTTACTCAGCCCAGTGACTTTTCCTATCAGAATCGTATGGTCCCCGGCTTCCACCTCTTGGACCTTCTCACAGTTCAAAATCGCATAACAGTCTTCGATTAAGGGCACGTTATCAGCTAAAGTCCATTGAATGTTAGAGAACCTGTCCGTTCCTTTTCCAGCAAAAAGCCAGCACAAATCTTCCTGATCATCAGCCAAAACATGAACGGCAAATCTAGGATTCTTAATAAAAGCGTCATATGAAGAAGTTTTATGATCAATACACCATAAGACCATTAACGGATCCAACGAAACCGAGGCAAAAGAATTGACGGTTAAACCGACCGGCTCCCCCTTTTCCGTTGTCGTCGTCACAATGGTCACGCCAGTGGGATAATGTCCCATGATCTCCTTAAATAGATCAACCTGTGAACTCATCAAAAGACCTCCCATAATCATCTTTTTAATGTTACCTGTAAACATATGTGATATTTTAAAAGGACTCATCTAGATTCTAACATCGGTCTTCATAAATAACAAAAAAGATCACCCAACTTCCCCTTGATGATTTGTTCAGTCAGGAGGATGCACTTGGGCGACCTTTTTCATTCATTTCGCTTTGCTATGATTTTCAGAAGTCATCGTTCAAAAAGAAAAGTCATCATCAGCGTTGAAAGAACACTGGGCGGCATTGCCGGACTAAAAACAATTATGATTCCGTCAACCATTTCTTAGCGCGTTCATATTCATCCGGTCGATTCATATTGAAAAAAGCTCTTTCTAACCGGTCTATGTGCTCAGTCACAAGTTGCTGAGGTTGACCACGCTCCTTTGTACACAGATCATCCTCTCGTACATAATGCACATGAATTCGATTTAACAAATCGATCACCCGCAGACGGTCTTGCCGTAAACATTGATCCAAAGCGGGCAAACATCTCTTTTGATAAGCGGCAAACAATGGATGTAACTTTCCTCGAACTTCGGGCACACAAGCGTCGTATCCCTCACTGAACCGAATAATTTCCCGCGCAATGGTGACTGAAGCAAAAGGCATATCGCAAGCAACGACAAAGTTCGTTTCGAAGGTGGATGCTTTTAAACCGGCCTGTATGCCTGCCAATGGTCCTTTTCCCGGATATTCGTCACTAACCGAAGGAAGTTCAAGCCAAGCGTACTCTGCAGGATCATTGGTAACAATGATGGGCTGTTGACAGATGGGTTCCAGCTCGGTAATGATTTTTTCAATGGCCGTTTGTTGACCTACCGGAAGAAGGGCCTTATTTCTTCCCATGCGGCTTGACTTTCCTCCGGAGAGCACGATGACTCCTGCTTCCAATGCGCTTCCCTCCACTTTAATATCTAGCTGGGATGATAATGACTGCTTTAATGGACTTGTGCCATATGCTGCTGTCTATGATAACCTTTTTCCTCGGCCAGCACGTCCAGATGCAAAGTCAGGAAGTCATCAAGTAGCAGTATCGGCACAGTGGACTGATCCAATTTGTATAATCCTTTCACATAACCATTACATTTTTGGCAAACATCTATTTGATATTTATTTTGGGGATCATCAATAAACAGCGAAAATAGTTGTTCATGATCACGGTTTTGACAATACGGACAGCCGAGCCGCCAATAAACCCAATCAGCTGCGCAAGACAAACATCTGAAATGACGGAAACCTTCATCTCCCCGAAATTCAGCCAAACCGTGCTGATCCCCACAAACAGGGCAATATTCTTTCAACCATTCTTCATGCTGAAAGAGACGTTGTTCATAAAAAAGCTTAGCGTATTGATGAAGTGTGGGTAATAAACTATAACGCACAAACACGTGTAAGACGTCTAATGGGATCTGGTACTGAGATGCTATTTGATTCATGACAGTCCCGTCTCCCTTTAACCAACCTCTTAACAAATGCTCAATATTTTTATCCGGCAGCTTCAATAACTTTTTGAAAGAAGATTTTGCCTTACCCAAACCGCTCCATTGACACAACTCTTTACATAATAATATCGCATAATGAAGGTCAAGATCATCTTCCTGTCCTTCCAAAAATGGGATCCCTTGCTTGAATTTCCGGGCAGCCCTTTCCTCATCAATCGTTTTATGTGGGAGAACAGGATCGAATTTCTCCATTCTCTGTACCAGCTCAATATGAACCTTAGCCAAGTGTTTATATGCTTTATGCTGTTCAATCACCCGATTCCAAATATTTTTCACCGCTTGAACGTGGCTCACACCTTCATCCCCCAATGTTAACATTTATTTCTTCTAGATCTATCCTTCTCTTCTCTTGGCCCCTTCTCGTTTTTTACCACATTGCTTGGGGCCCCATCAAAACAACGTAGCGTAAGGCCAAGCCTCCCAGAAGGATTAGAACACTTGAAGTAATCAAGCTTTTTCTTCTCCCCAATATCGCCGGTTTCATAATTAAAATCAGGGGAACAAGCAATCCCAGCACAACGGCTACCCCCCAAAGTAAAATACCGTAGTGACCACTGTTCACCGCATAGGACCACTGTCCCAAACCAATCACAAAAGCCACAATGACAATGATATTCAAGACAACCATGGAACCGACAATACGATTGATTCTGTTGATCAAATCTAAATTCTGGTTATTTTTAGATAGAAGCAAAAGCAGGATCACCGTAGAGGCTCCCAGTGCCATAGCTGAAACAATCCATAACACAGGAATCAAAGGGGTGGCATTCCATGGAGGCAGATGGGTCGTTGTCACCAAAATACCTATATAGGAAGCAAACCATCCGGCAACCACACTGCCCAACAAGAGATACCCTTTGGAGATGACTCCTTCGTGTAAAAATCTGGCCATAGTAACCAGTTTTCCAAACCACTTCCACTGAATCCAACCATCTTTACCAATGGCATATATCACTCCGATCGTTGCAAAAACGGCAAAGACACTCAAAACCCAACCCCCGATGGACATCGGCGAATTAGGATTGAACATAATGACACCATCACGAGAGTTCCATAAAACATTAATGAAACGTGATTTGATTTGCAGTTTGCCGATCAATAACAGTCCACAAATCGGTGATGCAATGAAGGAAATATAGTAGGCACGATGCAAACCCGCTTTAACAAAATTGCCCCCAAAAGCCGCCATTAAAGCGGCGATGATAAAGGCACCGGCAGCTATTCCGTTGGCAAAAACATAGGCCACAATTTGCCAGGGAAAATCTGGACTTTGAAGCTGTGTGATTTCATATTCATATGGCATTGAACCGACCCTCCAATCCATTAGGAGTAAACCACAGCATCCGCTTATCATCGCATTTTAACGTGACCACTCGTTTAGGGTGACACCTTAGACGCTGATATCGCTGGATTCCTGTTCATCTTTGCTCAACCGGCGCGAACGAAAGGACAAGAGGGAAATAAAACCTGCGGCCACAAAACTTAAAATACTGCTCCAATACCCTCCGACCATATTTTTCTGTGGTAACTGCGGATTGGAAGGCAAGCCATATTTTTCAGGTTCATCTTGCAGCAAATAGAAAACATTCAATCCGCCAAGAATGTCCGAATCCCCATAAATTTGTGCTTTGGAATCCCCGTTATCACGCAAAAATTTTTCTCTGTCTTTGGCCTTGAGCATCAATTCATCCACGTCACCAAACTGAATGGAATCTGTTGGACATGTTTGAGCACATGCCGGTTGCTGACCAACTTGCAAGCGGTCATAGCATAACGTACATTTATTGGCCGTCCCCGTTAACTTGCCAATGTCGATTACACCAAACGGACACCCGGTGATACAATATCCACAACCGATACATGTTTCATGATCAATATAAACCGTATCGAATTCAGTACGAACGATGGCATTCACCGGACAAACTTCCATACACCCGGCAAGTTGACAATGTTTGCAGGAATCACTGAGAAACATCCAGCGCTGTTCAGAGCGATCTTCCGAAAAATCTTCGACAAACTTAACATGCCGCCAGTTCTCACCACTTAATCGCCCTGTATTATCATAGCTGTTTCCCGTGAATCCGAAATCCGGGTTCATGGGCAATTCATTCCATTCTTTACAAGCTGTTTCACACGCTTTACATCCAGTACAGACCGACGTATCGACAAACATGCCTTTTTTACTTTCGAGTTGGGCCATCTATACCACCCCTTGTTTAATGCGTCCTTTACGAACATTGCAAGTAAAAGCCTTAGATTCGTGTATGGTCACATTGGGATCACCTACGATGGCTGATAATTCATTCGGTACGGAACCTTTAACAACGCCCGCGTAACCCCAATGTATAGGCATACCGACTTGATGTATAAACTGATCCCCCAATTTGAACGGCCGCATTCTTCGGGTGACCAGTGCTCGTGCTTCAATTTGTCCACGGCTCGTTTCAATCACAGCATAGTCACCGCTCTCTAAGTCTAATTTTTGAGCAAGCTCTGGACTGATTTCCAAAAATAACTCCGGCATGAGCTCTGCTAACCAAGGCAGCCAGCGGGTCATCGCCCCGCTCAAATGATGTTCCGTCACTCGATAGGTCGTTATAACGTAAGGATAATCACTGTTAGCAATTCCGTGCAGTTCATTGTCGGGCACATCATAATACAGGGTAGCCGGGTTGTGCGGCTGTTTGGAATACAACTTGTTTTCCACCGGAGTATCCACCGGTTCATAATGGGTTGGCAACGGTCCGTCAGCCAGTGGGGCAAACAGTTGCATCACACCGTCAGGCAACATGATAAAAGGATCAGCACCACTGTGCGCATCCAAACCGATGCCATCCATCTTGGGCTTGGTATCCGGTGCTTTGTTTACGGCAAAATCGGGAATGTCATACCCGGTCCATTTACCTTCTTTTTCATCCCACCAAACATATTTTTTACGTTCTGACCACGGTTTTCCGTCTGGCCTGGCCGAAGCTCGATTATACAACAGACGTCGGTTAGCCGGCCAAGCAAAGCCCCAATTTAAATAAGTGTAGTCATCACCTTCGCGATTGGCGGCCAAATTTTTGCCTTCTTCAGGCATCACACCGGAATAAATCCAGTTTCCACAAGCTGTGGAACCATCATCTTTCAATTCAGCAAAACCGGCCACCGGTTTTCCGGTCTTTGTATCGTAACCGTTAATTTCTTTAATCAACGCCTCTTCATTGGGTTCATGAATTTTAAACGGTTCCTGGGGAACAGGTTCGTAATGATCCCAAGTTAAATTTTTAATCGCCCAATCTCGCTTCAAAGTGCTATCTTTGTACAATTCTTTTAAACGTTTACCCAATTCATACGTAAATGACAAATCTGAGCGACAATCACCAGGGGGATCGGCCGCCTTTTCTTTCATCTGCATCATCCGGCTTGTATTGGTGAAACTACCCCCTGTTTCGGCAAACACGGCCGAGGGCAAATAGAAAACTTCCGTTTTAATATCCTCGGTTTTGACTTGGCCGCTTTTCACTTCCGGCGCATCATACCAGAATGTGGCCGTTTCAATCAAAAACGGATCACGAACGACCAGCCAATCCAAATTAGCCAGTGCTTTGCGATGAAACGTCGCGTTTTGTCCTCCAACGGCCGGGTTTTGCCCGACGACCATCATACCTTTAACGATACCCGCGTAAGCATCCCGGAAAATACTGTAATGGGAGTGATTGCCCAAGTTCTTGGGTAAATAATTATAGCCGAAATCATTTTCAGGTGTCGCTGCATCTCCAAACCAGGCTTTTAACAAACTGACCATGTATTTAGGATAGTTAACCCACCAGCCCGTCGGTGTGGTGACATCTTTCAGGTAGTCCTCCAATGTATCGTGATTTTTTTCGGCGGAGGGCATATCCAAATAGCCGGGCAAGATATGATAGAGTGTGGGATGATCGGTCGCTCCCTGTACGTTGGCATGTCCGCGCAAAGCCAAAATCCCACCTCCGCGGCGACCCATGTTGCCAAGAAGTCCCTGGAGGATGGCTCCGGCCCGAATACATTGCACACCATACGTGTGCTGAGTCCAACCCATGGCATAAACAAACGTGCTTGTTCGTTCAGGAGTTGAGTTTTCGGCCAGCGCTTCAGCCACTTTCAGAAAGTCTTCCACCGGTGTCCCCGTAATTTCTGAAACCATTTCCGGTGTATACCGTGAATAATGTTTCTTGATGATTTGAAAGACACAGCGTGGATGTGATAATGTATCATCACGTTTCGGCCGCCCGAGCAGCTTTTCGTAAGCAATTTTTTCGGTTAATGTTGTCGGTTCATTGTCCGGTTTGATGGGCTCTTCTCTTTCGTATTCCCAGGAAGAAGGATCGTACGTCCTGGTCTGTTCATCAAAGCCGGAGAAAATGCCGTCTAAATCCTCCGTGTCCGCGAATTCTTCTTTAATAATGAAGGGAGCATTTGTATATTGAACAACATACTCTTTAAAGTATTTGTTATTTTCAATCATATACCGAATCAGTCCGCCCAAGAAAGCGATATCGGTCCCTGAACGCATCGGGATGTAATCCGTAGCCATGGCGGAAGTGCGGGTAAAGCGAGGATCGATATGAATCACCCTGGCCCCTTTATTCTTTGCTTGCAACACGAAGCGAAAACCGACCGGATGATTTTCGGCAAAGTTAGATCCCATGATGACAATACAGTCACTCTCGGCCATTTCTCTCGTTGTCGTTGTCGCTCCTCCACGTCCGTTCGTAGCACCCAGACCGGGCACTGTGGAACTATGTCATATACGGGCATGGTTTTCGATGTTCACAGCCCCCAAACCGCGAAATAGTTTTGCCTGTAAATAGTTCCATTCATTCTCTAAAGTTGAACCTCCAATTGAAGCCAAAGCAGGGTTGACATTGACCGTTTTTCCATCGATCTTTTCGATAAAATTTTCATCACGATCTTTTTTAATTCTTTGGGCAATCTGTTCCATCGCCCAATCCAGCGGTTTTTCTTCCCATTCTGTACTGTAAGGCGCTCGATACAATACTTTTGTCTGTCTGTTTTCATTGACTGGCATTTGCAGATTGGCCGCCCCTTTAGGACATAAAGTCCCATGATTGACTGGACTATCGGGATTACCTTCAATGTGTACGATCTTTCCTTCAGATTCTGTGATCAACGTTCCGCACCCAACAGCACAATAAGGACACACACTGGGGACCTGACGACCGGATTTGGCATTTAATTTTATTTTCGTGATTTGGGCTTTCACCGGCTTCATTTGAATGCCGCTTACGGACGCGAGTGTAAGACCTGCAGCTGCAATCCCGGATCTTTTTAAAAAATCCCGTCTTGACAACATCTTACCTTTCCCCTTTCTTTGTTCTTCCTTTATTATTGAACCATTTGCCCAGAGATAAGATAACTGGACATTACTCCATCATCCTTAAAATAACCGACCACCATACTCGAGGCCATGACCGTTTACGAAAAACCGTAAACATGTTTTTTGGCATCTTTCAGCAGGTTATGTCCCGGAGTATATACCAAAGCATCTCGACCTCGGCAATAACCGACTAAATCTATGGATAATTCTTTAGCCAAGGCAATGGCCAAGTTTGTTGCCGCCGTTTTGGAAGCCGCTAGACCGACTCCAAACCGGGCCACTTTAGAGCACATTTCAAATGAAATGCGTCCGGTCGTGATCAGAGCTAATTCTTCACCTCGCAAACCTTTTTTTAAGGCGGCACCAATCGCTTTGTCGACAGCATTATGCCGACCAATATCTTCTCTGACGATCAAATTCCCATCCGGTTCGATAACGGCCGCAGCATGCATACCACCCGTCTTAATGTACAGCGGTGTCGATTTTCCGAATTCTCTCATTTTTTGCTGTATAAATGTGAGCGGAAATCTTCGTGTCGCTTTTACTTTTTTAAACAAGCCGACTTCCTTTAAAGTCCGAAAAGTGACCCCCCGACCACATCCGGCGGTTAATATTCTCTTTTTCTTGAGAAAAGCTTGAACTTCAGCGGTTGTCTTCGATAATTCCACAACCACATTTCCCCGATACGGTTCAATGTAAATGTTGAGAACCTCTTCGGGGAAGTCGATTAAACCTTCAGCATACAAATAGCCGATGGCCCAATCCTTCAGATCGACTTCTGTTAATTGGGCCGTCAACAACTCTTGTTTGTTGACATAAAGCGTAATGGGGTATTCTTCTGGAAAACTTTTGTTGATCATGGGAATTCCCCCTCAAAAGCCTAAACAAACATCCAGTCAACATTCATTGCCTTCGACTTACCAGCCCGATTTTCGGCACTCATTTGGGTTCCTTGTTGTCGTCCACCATGTCCTTAGTGGATTTTTTAAATTCTTTCAAAGTTTGACCAACCGATTTTCCTAATTCAGGCAGTTTACTGGGGCCAAAAATAATGAGCAAAATCACGATGATCAGTATCAATCCTGGAATCCCAATATTGGCATAACTCCCCATTTCTATCACCTCCTGGTACAAATTGGTCAAGGCTCTCTACTGACCACTACTATTTGCCCATATGATAACAGTAATTGCCAATAAATGCAAACTATTATAAAAATTTGTTATAATATACTTTAAACTGAATATTCAATTATAACCCCCTTTACTAAATGGATGAAAACCTTAAATGAGTGAGGTCCTATCTGATCATATGCGCTCGAGTTCACTGAATATGCTTACGCTAGACAGCGAAAAGCGACTGCATGGAGGTGAGATGATGCTTTCGAATATTGGTTTCGCTGAGCTCGTGTTCATCTTAGCCATTGCCCTCATTATTTTCGGTCCGAATAAACTTCCTGAAATAGGAAGAGCAGCAGGGAAAACATTGCGGGAATTTAAAAAAACCGTCAGCGGCGTGATGGATCCTCAAGAAAACATGTCTTCAGAAGAGAGATCCAGGAAAGATGATTATAAACAAGATGAACCGTAGCTTTGTTTATTGACGACGGTGAACAAGTGCCGACAGACCGATGCTCAATTCATATAAGAGCACTAGCGGGATCAAGACGAGTATTTGGGAAATCATATCGGGTGGTGTCACCAGAGCAGATAGAACGGCAAAAACTAATAAAGCGATCTTGCGCACTTTCTTCAACTTAACCGGATTAATGAGACCCACCTTTGTTAAAAACATCACCACAACCGGAAGTTCAAACAGCAATGCAACGGGTAAAATGAGACGCAGCAAAAATGAAAAATATTCGGCTATTCCATACATGACTTGGGCACCCATAGTCTCAGTGATCGTCCCCATAAAATTGAGAACGAGAGGAAATAAGACAAAATAGCCAAATGCTAATCCAGTAACAAAGAGAACCAAAGACAGGGGAAGCAGAAAATAAACAGCTCGACGTTCTGACTGAGTCAAAGCCGGTTTTAAAAAAGCATATACTTGGGATAACAAAAAGGGGATGGTTATCACCAAACTTAAAACAAAGGAAAATTGAAGGTAAACGCGGAAAGAATCCGTTATTTTAAAAACGTTCCAAGGCACATCTTCCGCAACGGGGTCGTTTTTCAACACTTCAACAAGCGAAGGGGAGAATATAAAACCGATCACCAATGAGACCACAAAAAAGAGCAGCACATAAATGATACGTCTGCGCAGCTCCCCCAAATGATCCAAAGTCGACATCAGTACATCGTTTTCAGGAGGCGATTCCGGCGACCGTTGCTGTTCGGATGATACCGCCATTAAAAAAACCCCTTTCATATGGTCGAACAATTTAAATATAGCAAATTATCAATCATTAGGAAACGGTTGAAGCGGCTGAACCGCCGTTTTGATGAAGGCATGTCTAGGTGTATCGTTTCAGAGAGAGATAATATATGAAAGAGAGGGTGTATTCAAGCTATGCTGACGAAGAATGATAGAAAATTAAATCCAAAACTGGAAAAGTTTTTTGACTTCATAGAAAGATACGGAAATAGCATTGCCTTATACCTTTTACTAGCTATTATTTTATTTGGTGTATGGCAGCTCACCCCCATACCAAGCATTGAATGGACACCCAATACCATCATTATGGGTTGGCTCGCGATATTCTTCATAGCTTTAACAAGTTCACACGCTCTACTATGGCTCATTTTGACCCGTGAGTTTTTACGTTTATCTTCCAAAATCAAGCTGATCATCTCAACGTCTCTTCGTCTGGTCAGACCGATTCATGTCATTACTGGAATCATCGGCTTGGGACTCGTTTTTTTACATAGTATTCATTACTTTCTGTTTGGTTTTGACTGGAATCTGTATACCATTTCTGGAATAGTCGGTTTATGCACATTAATTATTTTGGCCCTTGACGGCATCGGATTAATGGTAAGTCCCTTTTTAAGTCGCAAGGTTCATCGTTGGATCGCTTTTGTTTTTGTTATTTCCGTATTAACCCACCTTCTTATCGTCTATTAGACCCATCGACAATCACATCCAGCTTTCCCGTTTCTGGATGAATGACCAGCCCGTGAACCGGTATGTGAGCAGAGAATAAGGGATGATTTTTGATCATGTGCACACTATTTTGCACACTTTCTTCGACACTATTAAAACCGGTTAACCATGTATCCAAATTGATACCGCTGTACGTCAAAATGTCGATGACGTCCTCCCTTATCCCTTGCGCTTTCATTTGATCCAAAAAAGAGGAAGCATGCAGCTTGGACATCCCGCAGTCATGATGACCGACAACATACACTTCTTCGGCATTCAATTCATAAACGGCAATGAGTATACTGCGCATAATACTCCCGAACGGATGGGTGACGATCGCTCCAGCGTTTTTAATAATTTTCGTATCCCCGTGATTGATATTCATGGCCTTGGGCAGCAGAGCCAAAAGGCGGGTATCCATGCAAGTCAAAATAACCATCTTTTTGTTAGGATATTTGCTCGTTTGATAACGGGTATATTCTTTGTTTTGGACAAATAATCGGTTGTGCTCCAAAATTTTCTCCAGATTGGACATGATTCCCCTCCGATCAAGGCACTGACATCAACATTGATTGCAAGTTGCTTATGTCAAAGCTCATTGACTCTCACTGTTCGTCAATTTATCATACCATATTTTTTCAAAATCATATATAAGGCAGATCCAAATATTTGGCAGATCAGAATAGAAGCTTACCA
>CALBTX010000227.1 GCA_937967685.1 uncultured Bacillaceae bacterium
ATCGCCTTTCTCGAAGAGGAGAACCGGGCCGATCGGATACGCCATTTGAACAACACTTACTAAAAGGATCCATTTATGATATGATCGTTCTAATAACAGATCGATAACAGATCGCGGTATGGAGAAGTAGGATTTATGAATATCCTTGTCACCTTGAATTCAAACTACATGAAAGCGCTCAAAGTGATGCTCAAATCGATGTTTATCAATAATTCGAAGGAAACATTCTCGATCTATGTCATGCATTCGAGCATCAAAGAGGACGAGCTGGCAGAGCTTCAACATTATGTCAGTCAACATGGACATGAACTTCGAGTGATTGCCATTCAGGAGGATATGTTTCAAAATGCTCCTGTTGTCAAACATTACACAAGAGAAATGTATTATAGACTGCTGGCTTTTCAATTTTTACCTAAAGCTGTAGAAAAAATATTGTACCTTGATCCGGATATGCTTGTCATCAATGAAATTAGAACGCTGTACGACATAGATATTTCGGAATATTTGTATGCCGCTGCGTATCATGACATGGTCTCCGTCAAAGAAATCAATAAGCTCAGGTTGCGGCCTTATGATATTGACGCATACTATAATACCGGCGTGCTCTTAATGAACCTGCGTTTACAAAGACAAAAAGTGAATCCGAAAGACATTTATGATTTTGTTGAAAAAAACAAGAAAAAGCTGATTTTGCCTGATCAAGATATCATCAATGCGCTGTATTCCAAAGAAATCAAACAAATTGACGAAACGTTATATAATTACGATGCCCGCTATTACCGCTATTACAAAGTGATCAGCAACGGGAAAGTGGATATGGACTATGTCATCAACAAGACGTCCATTATTCATTTTTGCGGCAAGAAGAAGCCATGGCATAAAAATTACTCCGGACATTTCCATGCCCTGTACAAACATTATGAAAAACTGGCTTTAAAATAATCCTTCAGAAGAGCGCAAGACGGTGTCCGGAATCCGGCTCTCATGGCAAAGGAAGGTAACCGATGACAGAAGAACTGACAGAAGAACCTATCACAAGATTAAATATAAACGGCAAGGAACTGATCTTAATTGGGACGGCTCACGTCTCTAAAAAAAGCGCGGAACTCGTCCGGAAAGTGATCGATACCGAAAAGCCAGATTCCGTTTGCGTTGAACTGGATGAACAAAGATATCAGGCGATCATGGAGGGGAACCGCTGGAAGGACATGGACATTTTTAAGGTGATCAAAGAAAAAAAGGCGACGTTGCTCTTAATGAATTTGGCCATATCTTCCTTCCAGAAACGAATCGCTCATCAATTCGGTATCCAGCCCGGTCAGGAAATGATTCAAGCCATCGAATCGGCCAATGAAAGGGGAGCACATCTCGTCTTGGCCGACCGAAATATCCAAACAACGTTTAGCCGCATCTGGCGCGGCATCGGTTTGCGCGGCAAAGCGATGCTGTTGACACAAATTTTGGCCAGCATCTTCACCAAAGAAAACATCACGGAAGAAGAACTGGAAAAGATGAAGTCTCAAGATACGATCAATGCCATGCTCGCTGAATTCACCGCACACTTTCCGGAATTAAAGAAGCCGCTCATTGATGAACGGGACCAGTATTTGGCCCAAAAAATAAAAGAAGCTCCGGGAGATAAAGTCGTGGCTGTTTTGGGCGCCGCCCACCTGCCGGGTGTACAAAAGGAAATCGGCAAGGATCATCAATTGGAGCAGTTAACCCGACTACCGGCAAAGTCGAAGCTGCCGCGGATTGTTGCTTGGAGCATCCCTATCCTTATTCTGGCACTCATCGCTTACACTTTTTATGTGAATCCGGCAGCAGGTGTCCAACAATCATTGAGCTGGATCCTGTGGAACGGTTCTTTTGCAGCGCTCGGCACGGCACTGGCCTTAGGCCACCCTTTGGCCGTTTTTACCGCTTTTGTCATGGCTCCCGTGACCTCTCTGAATCCGCTGATGGCCGCCGGATGGTTTGCCGGTATTGTTCAAGCGTTCATCCACAGACCAAGCGTGCGCGATTTTGAAAATCTTGCCGAAGACGTATTCAGCGTGAAAGGGTTTTGGAGAAACAAGGTCACCCGAATTTTACTGGTTGTTGTTTTGGCCAATTTAGGCAGCACGCTAGGTACGGTGGTTGCTGGAGCCGATGTCGTCCGTTTGTTTTTTGAAAACGTGTCACGGAAATGAACCGGGTATGACGATCACGTTATCTGCAGCGCTGTTCAAGTTTGATTGGCACGCCCTTCTTCATAGTGAGAAGGGCATATTTATTTTTCGAAAATTATTTAATAAATAATGATTTTGTAATATAATGAACTTAAAATCAATTTAAGGGAAGGTGAGCATCTTGATTGAAAAGAAACTACTCATTAACGGTCAAAGGCTGAAGGATGAACTGGAGAAGTTTGCCAATTTCGGCCGTACGGAAAATAACGGCGTGACACGTTTGGCACTGTCCGAAGAAGATCGCTTGGCCAGGAATTACTTTCGTTCTTGCTGTGAAGAACTGGGCTTGTCTGTCAAAGTCGATGACATGGGCTGTATGTATGCCACGCTTGAAGGTGCAGAAAACAAACCCCCCATTGTCATCGGTTCCCATCTCGATTCGGTCAAAAAAGGGGGCCGCTTTGATGGTGTCCTCGGCGTTTTGGCCGGATTGGAAATTGTCAGAACGTTGGTTGAAAATCAGGTGAAACCGGACATTCCGATCACCGTTGCCAATATTACCAATGAAGAAGGCGCTCGATTTGAACCTTCCATGATGGCCTCGGGCGTGCTCTCTGGAAAATTTGACAAGGCAAAAATGTTACAAAGTACGGATAGTGACGGGATCACCTTTGAACAGGCTTTGCAAGCGAGCGGATATGCAGGAGATGAAGCAAACCGGCTGACAGAAGCGACAGCGTTCCTGGAATTACATATTGAACAGGGCCCCATTCTGGAAAAGGAAGGTTTGGCTGTCGGTGTTGTTGAATGTGTCGTGGGCATGTGCTGTTACGAGATTGAAGTCAGTGGTGAATCGGATCATGCCGGCACGACGCCGATGCAAATGCGCAAAGATGCCCTGTTTGCCGCAAACAACTTGATGACGGAACTTCGCAGCAAGCTCGGTTCATTGGATGATGACCTGGTGTTTACGATGGGACGTATCAATGCTTATCCGAATATTCATACGGTGATTCCCAACAAGGTTGTGTTTACGGTTGAAGCCCGGCATAAAGACCCGCAAATCATTCGTACGGTTGAGGAAATCATTCAGGGACTTCCGCAATTGGACATCAATGAAGGCTGTCGAGTGGAAACGACGAAGCTGTGGGGGCGGGATACGGTTTGGTTTGATGAGGAACTTTGCCAACAGTTGGATCAATCAGCACAGTCGTTAGGGTATGCCTATAAACGAATGGTGAGCGGCGCCGGACATGACGCCCAATTCATTGCGAGTCTGGCTCCAGCGGCGATGGTGTTTGTACCGAGTGTCAATGGAAAAAGTCACTGTGAGGAAGAACTCACACCTTACGAAGATTGCGAAAAGGGCGTGAATGTTTTGTTGGACACCGTTCTGGCCCTGCAGTCTAAATAGGCTGATATGGCACAGCCCCGTTGTCGGTGATGTGCCCAATTTGAATGATTGTTTTTGTGGCAATCATGGAATTGAGGAGGCTGGAAATGAAGCCAGAATATCAATCATCTATACCACCTGATGGCAACAGATCTTGGCTGCTTCCCAAAGCGCATCCGATATCTTGGTGGATGCTGCTCATTACAACGCTTGCCATATTATTAACCTCGATTGACCGACAAATATTACCCACTGTTTTGCCGGCGATCATGGAAGAGTTCAACCTGAGTGAAGTGCAGGCCGGTTGGCTGAACTCGTTAAGCTTTATCGGCACATTTATCGGGGCGATGCTTTTTGGTATTATCGCCGATATGGTAGGTGCCGGTTATCGCCGCGGCTGGGCCTGGATCGTGGCCATTGGCGTGGCTGGTGTGGCGGGAGTGGCCACATTTTTTACCAGAACGATTTTTGATCTTCAGTTTTGGCGTGTCATTATGGGGATCGGCACGGGCGGCTCGGAACCTGTCAATGTCGCCATCATTGGGGAGTGGTGGCAGAAGGAAAACAGAGGGTTCGCCGTCGGGGTTCACCATACCGGTTTTCCATTTGGACAATTTCTCGGCCCGGCTTTAATGGCAGCCATCTTAGCTGTCGCTTCTTGGCGGGAAACGTTTTTATGGATTGTCCTGCTGGCCATTCCCATCATGATCCTTCAAGCTGTAGTCGGCAGTAAAAAGAATCAGGAAACCGTCTACAGTTGGATCAAAGAAAAAGGAATGACCGTTCCCGTAGACGAAGAGGATCAGGTGCCTCAAACGAAAAATCCCCTGCAGATTATTAAAAATGCGTTTGCCGACAGAAATACAGCTTTGTCTATCAGTATGATTTTCCTTTTCCTATGGGCTGAACTCGGCGTGGTGACTTTCATGACCTTACATTTAACCGATCGCGTCGGTCTGCCGTTGGCGCAAGCGGCGATCATTTCCGGAGCTTCAGGTATCACCGGATGGATTGGCCAATATTTCTGGGGATCTTTTTCGGACCGCATCGGCCGCAAACGCGCTTTAAGCATCATTGGCGTTGGTTGGGTCATATCTGTTTTAGCATGTATGTTTATTGATTCGGCCACGAGTGCATGGGTCATTTTACTTTTCTGGGGATTGTTTCGCAATTCGCCATTTCCTGTGGCCTACGCTCTGTTACTTGACTCTGTTCCCAAAGCCGCGGCTTCAAGCATGGGTTTCATGATCGGTATTGCTTTTGGCTTGTCGGGATTTTTGGTGGCTCCCGTAGCTGGCTACTTTATCCAAACATGGGGCTGGACAGCTGATTATATTATGCTTGCGGCAGCTGTTGTTTTAGCCTTTATTCCCATGTCCATGTTGAAAGAAACCGTTGAAACTGATGCTGTTCTCAAATGAAAGATGCTGCTCTTAAATGAAAGAGTCATACGAGGGGCACATTCGTGCTCCTCTGTTTGGAGATATTCATTTTGTTAAAGCATATATGTGAAATCATGTTCAACTGAAACTGAGATGAACGACAGAGGGGGATTTTTATGGACAAAAGGGTGACTGAATTACAACATGTGCTGAAAAAAATGGAAATGGTGGATTTGAGCCATACACTTGAGCCGAACATTCCTTCTTGGCCGACACACGCCAAATTTTTTCATAATCTTGTGGCGTCCTATGAATTTGGGGATGAAGCTTGCCATTATCAGCTGGTGATGAGCGAACATTCGGGGACTCATGTCGACTCCCCGTTGCATTTCATTAGTGCGGGAAAGGCGCATTATGGGATAGAGCAGATTCCTTTATCCACTTTTTCGGGTCGCGCCGCCACCATTTCAGCGACAGACGTGGGGAAGAAGGGATTGTTGCGGGTCAGCCATGTTCAGGATTGGGAAGCCGAAAATGGAAACATTGAAGAAGACGACATCGTGCTCATCCATTTCGGATGGGACCGCTTCTGGAATACGCGACCGCACGCTAATGATTTTTTAACCGATTGGCCCGGATTGTCGCTAGAAGCGGCGGAATATTTCGTGCAAAAGAAAGTGAAGATGGTGGGAACAGATGTGCTTGCTCTGGACGTCTATGGGACGACAGAACATCCCGCTCATCATACGTTATTAGGAAACGAAATATTAATCATGGAGAACTTAAATCATCTGGACCGGTTGCCTCCCTTTTCCTATTTTATGGGATTTCCCCTGAAAATTAAAAACGGGTCTGGGTCACCTATTCGAGCTGTGGCTTACATTCCAAAATAGGAGAGCGCTCCATGACCGAACACATCCATCGCTTGCGTTGGGCACATATCGACCCGCTTCAAAAGGACTTATCGGCACAATCATTGATCCATTTTGCCGTATTCCCGTGGGAAAAGGGTTGTGTATTATATCGGTTGGCTGCGGGAGAGCAGCGCATTGAAGACAACAAACCAAGGCACGTGCATTTCAGAAAAAAGGCTGATGAGGCATTACCTAGCGATGTTTTTCTTTTACGGCAAGAAGTCGATCGGATAAAGGACAATCCGGATGTTTTGTTCACTGCCCATTCATTCGCAGAGCAGAAACATCATCGTTTCCATCTGCCCTCATCGTATCTCGATGCCGATTCTGTTCTGTTCAGTCAACGATTGGAACGAGAATTTGCTGATGACGAAAGGGATGAAGTATCATGCTCTCATGTTCTTTCTGAAATCGACCGCCTAGCCAAAGCTTTTCAGGAAAAGCGTACAGATGCGCTTTTACACATCATGGAGAAATATGGTCGGGTTTTGACCCGATGGGAAAAAATATTACCCGCGCCTTTAAGCGGTCGCTACAGGCTGGATTTGGCGGCGAGCGGGAAAAACATCGGCTCGGATGACATAAAGACGTTCATCATCTATCTTTTTGGAGGATTGTTAAGCCATCTTCGAGAAGACTTAAAGGTTTTGGGTTATGGGTTAAAATATTTTTCATTTCAGGAAGAAAATCTTCAACTCTCTTTAAGCGAAAAACGAGCAGCAATCACGGTTGATTGGGCGAAAAAAGCCTCCAATGCCATTTTAACCAAAGTGAGGGAGGTAGGGTTTGGTCAAGCGTTCTCTTTAACGGATGCTTTTCAAACATTTGTTCAACGATATCCGCATATGGCCAAGACACATGGTTTGGGCGGGACTTTAACGGACTTGTTTACCACGCTTTATTCGAGTTGTATGATCGGGATGGTCAAGGAGGGGATTGTCAATCGGAAATGGCAAGCATCCCGCATTGTCAATGAATACGCTAAGCTCATTCGTCAACTCCCGATCTCGTTCAATGACAGCATATTGATCGGGACACCAATGGAAACGTTATATTCTTTAACCGTGAATACGTTGGCCTGGTTAGAAATGAACAAAAAGTATGATCATGCGCATCAAATCAGTCATCTGTTTTTAGAATGGATGGAATCACGTTTTGAACACGATCAGCATGTTAAATTCAATAAACGGGATGACAATGTGCTCTTAGCGATCAGTTTGTATAAATATATGCAGAAAACCAAAAAAGAAAAGGTTGGCAATTATCCCCGAACAGGCGCCATCGCTAAAAAAACGAGAGTCCCCTACCGGTTAATGAGCCGCGTTTACCGACCGCGTTTTCAAATAACAGAGATGAAAGGTTTTTTTGATTTTGTATCCCGGGGTTACAGTCATCAAGTCATGCTGTCTTCGATTGCTTTTTCAATCGTTTTTATCCTCTTTCTGATTTTTGTAGTGAATTAGTCACCTGGTACAGCGTATCAACAAAAACGTCCATCGCTTTGGTTTGAAAATGAGCGGCATGGCTGACCAAAGAAAATTTGCGTTTAAAAGGGCCTTCGCTCACATTTAACGTTTTCATGATGCCCATGTCCAGCTCCTTGCGGATGACCCAACTGGAAAGGGAAGCAATGCCTAAACCCGCTTCAACCGCTTCTTTGATAATTTGCGTGCTGCCAAATTCCATCATCGATTGGGGCGAGATGCCCAGTTTCTCAAAAATTCGCTCCGCGACCTCCCTTGTTCCGGAACCGACTTCCCTGATGATCCATGTTTCATTTTCTAAATCAGAGGGCTGTAACACTTCTTTGTCGGCCAGTGGGTGCGTTGCAGAAACGACAATGACGACAGAATCGTCGGCAAAAGGCTGCACCTGTAAACGGGCGTGATGGACGTCCCCTTCAACAATTCCGATGTCCAGATGATGATTGGCCACTTCATCAGCGATCGTTTGTGTATTGGCAATGGAAATGACCGGAACAATTTCGGGGTACGCTTCACGTAAACGGGCAATGACATGGGGGAGCACATACTCGCCAAAGGAATAACTCGCTCCAATCGTCAATTTGCCGCTCGGTTTTTGGAGCATGTCATCAATCAGGCGCTGCATCCGCGAATAAAGAGCCAAAATCTCCTTTGCCGTCCTGTAGACGACTTCACCCCCTTTAGTCAGGCGTACCATCTTGTTGTTGCGTTCGAGCAGTTTGATATTCAAATTTTGTTCAAGCGTTTTGATGTACTGGCTGACGGCCGGTTGGGTCATATGCAAGACGTGAGCGGCACGAGAAAAGCTGGCATGCTCAACCACGGTGACAAACACATGCAAATGTTGATCGATCATGTTTGAGTCCACCTCTTAAATTTTGCTGGGCTATTTTTTGTCCTATATATCATATTACTTATAATCAACATATTAATAAATTATTTTACTTATAAACGTTCTCACCATATGATAAAGTCATCATCAGCATAAGAGATGGGATGATGACTGTGGAAACGAACGAAATGTTAAAAGAAGAACGGATCAGCCGTTCGTCTTTTTTATGGCTGCTCTACGGGATTGGATTTACGTTGATCATCGCTCTGTTAGGTTACGGACTGGCTGCCGTTCCCGGATTTCAGCGCATCGGTCCTCTCGCAAGTGCCATTCTCATCGCTATCGTCTATCGTCAAATATGGGACTATCCGGAACGATTGCGGCCGGGGATTGAATTCAGCGCCAAAAAATTGCTGCGTCTGGCAATCATCCTTTACGGATTAAAATTAAACATGGCGGTCATCTTTCAAGAAGGGCTGCCGTTGCTCGTTCGCGATACGGCAACGATCGCTGTGGCCATCGGTTTGATGCTCGTACTGGCCAAATGGTTGCAAGCCGATTGGAAAATGTCCTTACTGCTCGGGGTAGGTACGGGTGTCTGCGGCGCGGCGGCTATCGCGGCCGCCGCGCCCATCCTTAAAGCGAAGGATGAGGATACAGCTGTCAGTGTGGGGATGATTGCTTTGATAGGTACTATTTTCGCCCTTGTCTATACGCTGCTACTGCCAGTGCTGTCGCTTTCCGCTGAAGACTACGGGATCTGGTCTGGAATCAGTCTGCACGAGGTGGCCCATGTCGCCCTCGCCGCAGAACCCGCGGGAGAGGATGCGTTGGCCATGGCTCTTTTGGCTAAATTAGGACGTGTCTTTTTACTTATTCCTTTGTGTTTCATTTTAATGTTTTGGATGCGCAGGAAAACGTCCGTCAACGAAAACAGTCAGGCTAAGATTGACATCCCCTGGTTTTTGCTTGGATTCGTCGCCATGAGTTTATTGGGCAGCTATGTGTTCGGCGAGTATGTGCACGTGTCCCCGGCGGTGATGGCCGGGATTTCCAACGTAAGTACATTTATTTTAACGATGGCGATGGTCGGCCTCGGATTGAATGTCAGATTTCAGTCTTTAGGCCGGAGGGCCTTGCGTCCGTTATTAGCGCTTGGGCTGACATCGGTTCTTTTGTCTGTTCTGACGTTGATCAGTCTATAAAACAGTCCAATTTTCCCCGAATATTAAAATTTAACAGGCCCCAAATATGTTAAAATATAACAAGGTTGTCAGTTTAATCATCGTTTTTGCCAGAGGGTGTGCTTCATGTCCGTCTTGAAAAATGACTGGTCTGAATGGCTGGAAGAAGAATTTAAGAAACCGTACTATTTGCGTTTGCGGCAGTTTTTAATTCACGAATATCGGACAAGAGTCATCTATCCGGATATGTATGATATTTTTAATGCGTTGCATTTGACACCGTACGCCCGGACAAAAGTAGTCATCTTGGGCCAGGATCCTTATCATGGTCCCGGTCAGGCCCACGGGTTAAGCTTCTCCGTACAACCCGGCGTGCGCATTCCTCCTTCTCTGTTGAACATTTTCCAAGAGTTAAATGCCGATCTGGGCTTGAAGATTCCGAACAATGGTTATCTCGTGAAATGGGCGGAACAAGGGGTGCTCATGCTGAATGCCGTGTTGACAGTGAGAAAAGGTGTGGCTAATTCACACCGGGGGAAAGGCTGGGAGACGTTTACGGATCAAGTGATCAAATGTTTAAATCAGAGGGAAAAACCGGTCGTCTTTATTTTGTGGGGCCGGAATGCTCAGGAAAAAGAAAGGCTGATTACCGCAAAGCATCATTTGATCATTAAATCTCCCCACCCCAGCCCTTTTTCGGCCAACAGAGGTTTCTTTGGCAGCCGGCCGTTTTCAAGAGTCAATCAATTTTTGGAGGACATAGGAAGTCAACCGATCGATTGGCAAATACCGGATATTTCCTGAGCAATGAAGTTTAATTGACCCTGAATGGAAGATAAAGTCAGATTTGTTTGTCAGAGCTGTCTGTTGAACCAGTTCAGGATGAAAGAATGTACCGAGGGGCTGAACAAATGCTCTTCATCCGCCAGTATCTGCAAATGTTTGTCTTTGGCTTCCAAATGGTTTAGCAGATCATGACTGTGCGCCGCCGGAACAGCTTCATCTTTCCGACCATGAATAATGAGGAAAGGCTGGCTCACCTTTCGCGCGGCCTGCAGGGTATCGTACTGTAACAAGTCCTGGATGAAGAGAGGCTTTAAAGCATATTTTTTGTTGTAGAAATGGCGGATGGTTTCACCGTTAAGCGCCTTGGCCCATCGTTCCGGGCCGATAATGACTTGTTTGAAATTGTCCTCCAGGTACGTCACCGGGGCCAAAGCACAAACGGCTTTAACGGTTGGCACTTGAGCAGCTATGTATGTGACCAGTGCACCGCCCAAACTGTGTCCGATGATCCCCAGGCGCTGGGGCTCAACTTGGGGCAAAGTACGCGCCCAGGCCAACACTTTGTGGGCGTCTTCGATCCAACCTGAAAAATGCGTGTCACTATCGAACTCACCTTCACTTTCCCCTGATCCGATGTAATCAAAGCGGATCACGACATACCCCTCTTGACATAACACTCTGGCCAGGTTGACCCCCATGCGGTTATCACCGGTTTTCGTCCCGGTAAAGCCGTGCATGTAAACGATGGCCGGCCGGCGCTCCGCGGCAGTGTCTTGAACAGAAATGGAGCTTATTTCAGCATTCGGTGTATGGACAATCACGGAAATGTGTTTGTTTCCCCGGCCTTTGACCCAGAAAAGTTCCTCCATCATATCCCCACCCTACGAAGAAATATTAAATTAAGGTCAAAGCTTATTTTACTGGTGCTCTTTGGTTAAGTCATATGGATGTTTTCCGCAAACTGAAAGTTCTGACGAATGACAACCATTTTTAGCATACATTGCCCGCTTCTGAATTTCAATGCATTCGTTTGAAAAAAGCATCTCTCACCCATAATAAGGTTAGGAGGTGCTTTTTGAAATGAGGAAAACAGTATGTGGCGGATGGCTTGTTTTGATCGTTGTGACGTTGGCCGCCTGCACTTCACACTTTCAGGATCAACAGCCTGAATTTGAAAACAGTCGCATTGAACAACATGATGGGCTGGATGACGTCAGAGAGAGCCGATTTAAGGATATGTCCAATGTTCAAATTGATCAAAGTGAAAATGTCATTTTTGCTGATGACCATGAAACAGCCGCTGACGAGCGAACGTTTGATATTAATGTCAATTCGTATGATCCGGATTATGGGCGAATCATCGAAAAGCGGTTGGAAGCCTTGCCCGTAGTCAATCAGGCTGCGGTCCTCGTCTTTAATTATCAGATTATTGCCGGCGTGGATTTGAGCGGCCGGGAACAAGCATCGCTTCCCGTCATTCAAGACACCATTTTGGGGATGGCGAACGGAAAGGATCTTTATATTTCGAGTGATCCAGCCGTATTCACGCGCATTGAAAACATTAAACGAGGTTATCCTTTGCTTTTGCAAAATGATTTACATGACCTTCTATTGCGTATACAGCGTTAGCCTGAAGACGGCAGCAATTGACAATGTGGAAAGGAGTGGTTAGTATGTAATTGAAAGAATAGTCAGTCATTAGGGGGCCGTCATGCGCATATTAAAATGGATTCATCATCTTCATGCTTTTTTGCTCCTGTTATTACTTGTATCGGGTTTTTGTCTGTATTTTTCCCCTGCGCGCACCTGGTTTAACGAAGTCCACTTCCCTCTGGTCAGTTTTCACATTCTTGCAGCCTGTGTGTATACCGCTGTCATGCTTCTCAGTTTATATCGCGTCATTCGTTATGTATTTCATAAACCGTATTTGAAGAAATTTAACGTTTTTCTAAATGTCGCCTTTTTTTCCGTTTGGTTTGTGACGGGACTGCTCATGTATTTCCAAGCGCATGTGCCCGTCACTGTGCGCAATTTGGCCGTGGATATACATGGTTGGTGTTCCTTTCTCATTCTGCCCTGGATAGCAGCTCATTCGCTTGGCCATTTCTTGCAATGGAGAATCCCCTGGCCAAACTGGTGGAGGGGAAAAGCACCGCTCCCTCCCGTCTTGGAAGAAAATCGTCTGGAACGCAGAGATTTTGTCAAATTCCTGTCATTCGGTGCACTTTTCGTCTTGATCGGAGGCGTGCTGCGCTGGCTGTCTCCTATATTGGCCGTGGCCAGTGAGGAGAACAAAAGGCGGGGTCATTTTAGAATTTATAATGTCACCAATGATTTTCCGCGATACGAACAGGAAGAATGGACGCTTAAGATCGACGGTTTAGTGGATCGGCCGCTGACGTTAACGATGGAAGATATGCAGCGCGTGCCATGGATAACGATCGTGGATGATTTCCACTGTGTGACCGGCTGGAGTGTGCGCGGGGTGGAAATGAGGGGAATCAAGATGAAGACGCTGTTTGCAGAATACGACATCAAGCCCCGGGGAGAATTTGTCACCGTTTATTCCGGAGACGGCGTCTATTATGATTCTTTCATTACATCCCAGCTTTTGGAAGAAGAAGCGATGCTCGTTTTCCATTTTGACGGCGAGGCCTTGAAAAAAAGTCAAGGTTTCCCCTGTCGCCTCTATCATCCAGACATGTATGGCTATAAGTCCGTTAAATGGGTCGAACGCCTGGAATTTACGCAGGACCGACAAATAGGTTATTGGCAGCAAAGAGGGGGCTATGATTTGAATGGCTACCTTTAGGCCGGTCAAAAAGTGGCTTGTTCCCTTAACGGGTGTTCTGCTGGGTTTGTTGATCGGGTTTACGTTATTCCCCAGTCAGCAAGAGTTTGAGTATAAACGGTGGATGAAACATTTGGAAAGTTTGGAAAACGGCACATACCGCATTGAAACGAAATATACGCTTGATGAAGCAAGCGAGGTCACGACGAGTCGAGGCTATTGGTCCAAAGAACGTTCCACTTACCGGGTGTCCACCCCGGTGACAGACGGCACAGCATTCACGTTTGACGTGTACATGGAAGGGGATCGTTTTTTCGTGCACAGCGGCGATGAATGGATCCAAGGAGAGCATTCTCATCCGATCTGGAACGAGCTTTCTCCCCTGGACAACCCTTTTCAATGGGGCAAAGATATATTGCCGAATGCCGACGAGATATACAAAATAGAAAAAAGCAAGGAGCATGTCGTTTACCGGGCGGTCTTCCATCATTTAAACGCATTTGATTTTCGGGGCACTTCCCTGCAAGAGCAGGAAGGGACCGATCTAACCATGGAATTGGCCGATGGTCTCCTCCAATCCATGACGTTTACGGCCCGTCCGATCAGGCCCGATGAATTATCGCCGTTTGATCGCTATCCGGAACACATCACGTATGAAATTTCATTTAGCGCCTCTGCTGATGAGATTCCCTCAGTGCCCGAGGAAGCATATGAAGCAGAAGAACTGGAATAAAGACCTGTAAGACCGTTTCCCAGACCGTATCCGCTTTTGGTCAGAACAGTTTGGTTTTGTTGTTTATCTCGTCATTTCCAGAAGATCATGCAAAGCAATTTTGAGCAGTTTTTCGATCGGTTTTCTTTTTCTGGGAGAAATTCGGGATAACGAGTACAACCCGGTTTTGAATTCCTGATGAGCTTGTAAATAGCGAATGATTTCCAGCATTTCTTCATCCGCATGTCCTTCAATATGATACATTTTTTTTGCTTCTCGTATCAACATATGCTTATGTTGGAAATTCCCCAACAATGCATCCACACTTGAATTAAAAACTTGGCTCAGTTTAATGAGCGCGTTCAGGTCAGGTGTTGACTTCCCATTTTCCCACTTGGTCAACACCGGGCGGGAGACATTAATGCGTCGAGCGAGTTCTTGTTGCGTCCACCCCATTTTTTTCCGGTAATAACGAATATTACCACCCAGTTTATCCAAAAGCATCACCAACAGCTGTAGTATTACTTTCCATTTAAAGGTAGAGTCAGGAAATAATCAAGCAGGGAAATGTTTCCATTTTGAACAATGGAAAAATGTGATAAAATGGAACGGATCGCATGTAGTGGATGATGATGCCGAAGGTAACGGTTTTTATGGATAAGGGTGGGTAAAGTGAGCCAAAACAGGCAGGCAGCTCGGCAATTGGAAGCATTAAAAAAGGAAATTGAACAAAAAAGGATGATGTTAATCGAGCTGGGCAAAAACAGTGAGGCATACTCAGATACACAATTGATTGAAATGAGTCAAGCGTTGGATGAGCTGATTGTCGCTTACATGCATATATTGAAGAAAGGGGAAAGCAGTACCTGACTTTCCCCTCTGATTTTTAAGGACAGCATAAGCGCTCATTTTAAGGTGAGCTGAATTTCAGGTGAGCCTGACTTTCAAAGTTTTACGGGTATGTCGAATACTTTCGTTTTCACAAGTAAACGAGCAATCAAGCTTGTTGAGTGAAGGAGCGGTAAGTCCGGGTCACCTGAGTGACATAACGCTCAGTCTCCTTAAAAGGCGGGATGCCTCTGTATTGATCGACATGACCGGGGCCCGCATTGTAAGCAGCCAGCGCCAGTGCCAGGTTCCCGTGGTAACGATCAAGCATTTGACGCAAATATTTCGTTCCGCCCTCAATATTTTGCTCGGGATCATATGGATTGCTGACCCCTAATCCTCGGGCCGTGGCAGGCATGAGCTGCATTAAGCCCATCGCTCCGGCGGGGCTTTTGGCCCGAGGATTAAAGCCGGATTCATGCTGGATGACGGAGCGAATCAGCAGTGGGTCTATGCGATATTTTTGAGCCGCTTGCTGGATGAATCGGTCGTACGGGCTGAAAGCGACATCCGAAGCCGGGCTTGATGCAGCAGATACAGCCGGCTCAAACTTGGCGCGCGTTACCATATCGTCTTCATTTTTCCCGTGAAACGGGCGAAAACTGTCTGGAAGCGCACCCTGCTGAGGCCTGTTTTGTTGACGCATGGCCAACAAAGAGCCGAGCGTTAACCCGGTGTGTGTGGCGGGTTGCCCTTGCGCATGCAGCGCCTCCTGTAACATTCCCTGAAAATGTCCTCGATGGGTCGAAGTCCTGTTTATGAACGAATCGGTTTGTCCGAATTGAAATCCATCCGCTCGATAGCCATTCAGCATTGATTGCAGCGTATGAACCTGCATCGTTCATCCCCCTAAGCGATGACATAATTTAACTATAGCAGAGAGAAAAAGCGCTGGCAATGAATTTTCTGGCATAATAAGTTAAAATAAAGGCACATGCAGCGAGAAGGGGGGGTAATTGACGATGAGTATCGTTCATCAAACGTTAGATGAGGAAAAAGTGTTTAAGGACCCCGTTCACCGCTACGTTCATGTCAGGGACAAATTAATTTGGGAGCTGGTCAATACGGCTGAATTTCAGCGTCTGAGGCGTATCCGCCAACTGGGGACCAGTTATCTGACTTTCCACGGCGCTGAACACAGCCGTTTCAGCCATTCACTCGGCGTCTATGAAGTGATGCGCAGGATTTTAGAGAAGTTTGTCGCTCTGCCTTCGTGGAAGGAAACGATGGCTTCCTGGGATGAGGAAGACAGGTTGTTATGTTTAAGCGCCGCATTGTTACACGATGTTGGCCACGGTCCTTTTTCCCACGGTTTTGAAAAAGTTTTCCTGACCGATCATGAAGAATGGACGCGGGCCATCTTGTTAGGGGAAACGGAAATCAATCACATTTTACGTCAGGTGTCTTCCTCATTTCCTCAGAAGGTGAACGAAGTCATTGCCAAAACGTATGAAAATAAGCTGATCGTCAGTTTAATCTCAAGTCAAATTGATGCCGACAGGATGGATTACTTGTTAAGGGACGCCTACTTTACCGGAGTGAATTACGGAACGTTTGACATTGAGCGTATCTTGCGGGTGATGAGGCCGCATGAAGATTATGCCGTCATCAAGTACAGCGGGATGCACGCGGTGGAAGATTACATCATGTCCCGCTACCAGATGTACTGGCAAATATATTTTCATCCCGTGACCCGCAGCGCAGAAGTCATCTTGCGCAAAATTTTTCAACGGGCCAAACAGCTGTACTTGGACGGCTATACTTTCAAACAGGAACCGGTGTTCCTGCGGCGTTTTTTTAGCGGAGATATCGGACTTGAGGATTATTTGGCTTTAGACGAGAATGTCGTCTTATATTATTTTCAGGTGTGGATGGAAGAAAAGGATGGCATTTTAGCCGACTTGTGTGCTAGATTTATCAATAGAAAATTATTCAAATATGTGGAATGCGACCCATCCGTGCATTTGAAATTATGGGGAGAGCTGCAACATTTGTTTCGCCAGGCGGGCATCGATCCGGATTACTATCTGGAATTCGAGGCTTCTTCAGATTTATCCTATGATTACTACCGTCCGGGCGAAGAAGGGGAACGTTTACCCATTCACTTGTTAATGCCGGACGGGGGATTGAAAGAATTATCACGCGAATCGAGCATTGTTCAAGCGATCTCCGGGAAAACGAGAACGGATTATAAACTGTATTTCCCTCAGGATTTACTCGATAACAATACATACAACCCAGCCGCAGCCCGGGAAATTAAACATGTCTTAGGACTGGTTCGTTCGGAGAAGGGGGAGCACTGAATTGTTAAAAGAACATGCGAAAGTGATGCTTTTAATACAGGAAGCGGGGGAAGTTGTCGGGCGTAAAAAACTGCAAAAAATGGTGTACATATCCAAAAAGTTTAATTTCGGTTTTCAAGAAAAATTCCGTTTTCATTTTTACGGGCCGTACTCCGAAGAATTAACCTTGCAGGTGGAAGAATTGATCCATTTGGGCTTCGTTGATGAAAAAAGAGAGAAAAAAGGCGGGTATACGCAGTATACGTACACGCTCAGTGACAAAGGGAAAGAATATTTGCAGCTGTACCCGGCCAGGTTGGAAGGTTACCGCGACTTTGTGCATAAGCTGAACAATGAAAGCTCCCGGTTTTTGGAATTGGTCTCCACCGTGCTTTATTTCGATCATTTATCCCAAGCGGAGCTCGTCGAAAAAGTGCTTCATGTCAAAAACAAACAAAACTACTCAGAGGAAGAAGTGGCCCAAGCCCTTCAATTCATCACTGATTTACAGTAACGAGAGTGGGTGATCCAGATGTTGCAGTTTCTGTTTTCAGTGACCATCGGTTTATATTTGCTTTCAAACATTTTCACACATGTCAGTCTAAGCTACGGTATTTCTTTTCTTTCACTATTAATTATCCTGCTTGCCTTTCTGAAAGCCAGCCGATTCATTCAAATCGTCAGCCTGATTTTTTTGCTTTTGGGAAACATGATGCTCATCTTTAGTCAAGCGACAGGGGAACAATATTTACTCTCCTTTGGGCCCATGCTTAATTTGTTAACTCTTTTTGCCCTGGTTCCCATTCTGGCCCTTCCCGTTAAACTGGGCAACTACGCTTTGCGCGTTCAGCAAGAGATTCAAAAAAGAATAAAAAAACCGGGGAAGCTTTATATGGTGACCACTTCGTTGTCCTACATATTGAGCTGTTTTATGAATTTGGCCACTTTACCGTTAGTCTATTACTCTATCCGTCCCTCCCTGAATTTGTTCCCTATCCATAACAAAGAACGTTTTATGAGCAGAGCGATTACTCACGGTTTCAGCATGCCACTCATGTGGGCGCCTGTCACGCCCATCGTCGGTATCGTGATTGAGATGAACCAAGTGAGTTGGGGAGAAATGCTTCCCATTTTAATCCCCCTGAGTTTACTGGGGTTAGGTTTAGCGTGGCTCATCGGATTGTGGACAGCATCAAAACGACATGGACCTTCGCATTTTAAGCAAGGCAAGTATATCGCCAATGAAATTGCGGCAACGGCGGCTCAGCACAATGAGAAGCCCGGTTCATTGGCCCATGTTGTGGGGGCGATATTGATTTTGTTACTGTCCATTTCTATCCTGGAATATGTCTTTGCGTACAGTTTTCCCTTTTTGGTCAGCATGTTGATCATTCCATTTTCTTTGCTTTGGTCTATAGCCATCGGGAAGGGGAAAGCGTTTTGGAGGGAGTTACGAGACCATTTTAGCTCGCAGTTGCTTAAAATCAAAGATTTGTTCGTTGTCTTTTTGTCGGCCGGCTTTTTTATTTCAGCCGTTCAAATATCTGGGGTGAATGAAACGATCAATGCTTTACTGATCAGCCTAATCGCGCTCATTGGCAATAAGTTTTTCTTGATTTTACTGCCTTTAATCCCTTTTGCCCTTGCTTTTGTTGGCTTGCATCCGGCAGTGGCGCTTGCTTTGGTTGCCGGTGTTGTCAATCATGAGGTCTTAGGTGTTTCTCCGCAATTAATCGTCGTCGCATTATTGGGCGGAGCAGCAACCGCATTTCTGATGGGCCCCTTTAACGGAACTTTAGGTTTAATGTCCAGCATCATTAAAAAAAGTCCGTATCAAGTATCTCAGTGGAACTTTTTATTTACCGTTCTTTTTTTGGCCCTTTTGATGGTTGCCTTAGTCATTTTGGAATTATTAATCAAAGCCAAACTTATTTTTTAAAACTTTTATTGGTATACTAAATACCAACAGCCCTTTCCCTTGTGGGAGAGGGCTGTTGAAGATGAACATCTCATGACCAGGTTTGGTGTTGACAAGTGTATTTAGCGATTAACCGGGATACACGCAACCAGGAGACACGTTAACGGGAACTAAGACACTTTAACTAATTTGGCATCTCCTGCTTCAGCGCCGATCAATTCCTGAAGTTCACTGCGAGCCATTTCCACGTCGTCAAAAGCCTCAAAGAACTTCAGCGGAACATGGTTGATATATTGATCGTTGTCGTTGTCGATAATTTTAATTTTGCATTGGTCGTTTTTCACCTTTACAATCGTGTACTTGGCTTTCACATTGTTAAAAAAGTGGTATTCGTACGTTTCCACCGGTTCCAAATGTTCCCCTTTTGTTTCCGTCGTGAATGCATCCTTATTCGTCAAAATGATATAGGACATGGGCGCTCACTCCTTCTAAATTTTAAAATGATTAAAAATATAATGATTTGGTATACCAAATGTGTTATATTTATAATAGTAAATGAATTCGTACTTTTAGGCAATAGGAAATTGACGATTTGAATCATATCATGCAAAAGGAGCGCTGCCCTCATGCCTAAAGTTATTTTGCACCGTGATGGCAAAACGTATGAACAACATGTTCCGGAAAATAGCAATCTTGTTGTTTTGGCAGGCATCAAGCAATTCCCGCATTTGAAATACGGGTGTGGGATGGGAAAATGCAGAAGGTGTATGAGTAAAGTGTTAAGAGGGGGTGAACATTTGCCACCGCCGAATTGGAAAGAAAAAAAAAGATTAGGAGATGATAAATTGGCTGAAGGTTATCGGCTGCCTTGTCAGTTATATATTACGCACGACATAGAAATCAGCCAAGGTTAACCGTTTGAATAGTGGTATATAGTGTGCCAAATATGTGCTGCCAAATATGTGCTGAATGGAAAGGTTGTGTCAAAGTTGTCTGCTTATCGATTAACGGAAATGACTTGGGAAGAAGTTCAGCATGCTTTGCAAACCGTGAAAATGGTTTTGATCCCTTTGGGTGCTCATGAACAGCACGGTCCACATATGGTGGAAAGCTGCGATGCCGTGCTGGCTGAGAAATTCGCTTATAAGCTGGCTGAAAAATGGTTTCCTGAGGTGATGGTGACACCGACCATTAATATGGGCGTGTCCCCTCACCATTTAAATTTTCCGGGAACCATATCGTTGCAACCGGACACACTCATCTCTATTTTAAGAGACATGATCTCTTCTTTACGCCGGCATGGATTAAGGAAATTTTTAGTGATTAATAGTCATGGCGGAAATCAACCGACGCTGTCAGTGGCCAGCACTGTATTATCACAGGAATTAGACGTTGAAGTGTATTTTGCCAAAACAACGGCTTCAGCAAAAACAGCCATACAAAAGCATGTTAAGTCCACTTTATTTGGACATAGTTGTGAACGGGAAGTCTCTGAAGCTTTATATTTGGCCCCTGATCTTGTTCGAGTAGAGCGTATGAGCAAAGGGGACATTCAAGAGGGCAGAAGATGGGAGGCGCTTCGTCCGGGAAAACCGATCCAAGGGTTTTACCATTACGAAGAAATGACGGGAAACGGATGTATTGGCGATGCCCGGCATGCTTCTCAAGAAGCTGGGAAGGAGATCGTTGAGGAAGCGTTGGAAAATATCAGTCGAGCCATCGAGCAGTTAATCCACGGTACGGGTAGCGTACAAAAACAATAGCTGTCATAGCTGAATGGGCCTCGGAATATGCATCTTAATATGAACATATTTTTGCCGAACATATTTGAACCTAACTGAGCAGGCATAGGTAGAAGCATATATTTATGCGAGAAAAACCTCTCGTTGTTATTGTCTGAATAATAAATAAATTGGGTATTTAAAGGGATAAAAGCGTAGTTGATGGGATAAAAGGGTATCGATTTTTCGACTTTCAAACAAAGACATCACTGCTTTTCAGTTTAAGTCTCATTAACCTTAATGAAAGCAGGTGTTGAATGTGAGTTTAACTTTGGCTCATTGGCTATACGGTGTAGTCACCGTGGTTGTCATTTTGACGATGATTTTTCGCCGCGGGGTGGTTTTGCCCACTTTAGTCGGAACCTTTTTGGTGGGTTGGGTTTATCAAGGGAGTTTTGTGGGTGGATTGACGTCCATTTTTAATGCAAATCTTGTTGCCGCGCAGGAGTTGTTCAATATCTTTCTGATTATCACTTTGATGGTCGCTTTGCTGAATTCAATGAAGGACCTCGGTTCAGATCAACGCATGATTTATCCGATCCAAAAAATTATGGTCAACGGCCATGTTTCCTTTCTCCTCTTAATTGTTGTCACCTATGTCATTTCCTTGTTTTTTTGGCCAACACCGGCTGTTCCATTAATTTGTGCACTGCTTGTCCCCGCTGCGATTCGAGTCGGTTTAACGGCCATGGGAGCCGCCATGGCTGTCTCTCTGGCCGGCCAAGGAATGGCCTTGTCTTCCGATTATATCATTCAGGTGGCACCGATGCTCAGCGCAACATCAGCTGGCATCGACATTTCGTTAATCACTGATAAAGCGCTGATATTATCACTAATCACCGGTTTGACAGCGATTGCCATTGTTTATGTGCTCATACGCAAACAAATTCGCCGTCCGGGAAGTCCAGAAATCGCCCAAGAACTTGCCGTTTTACCCGGAAAGCAAAATGATCAAACAGATGAAGTGGCCGCCACAAACGAAAGGGAAACAACGGATCTGAATATGACCAAATGGGCCAATGTATTTGCCGTTTTGGTTCCTCTTGCGATGCTGGGAATCATGTTATTTATGATCAGCACTAAAATCAGCGGTGAGGGAGGCTTGGAAGGAGGAGACGGCGCTGCCTTCGTCGGTGGGGTGGCCGTGATATTGCTTATTTTGGCATCGATTGCTTTTGGACGGATGAAGTCGCTTGATAGAATTAGTGAACATATTGTCGAAGGGTTTACTTTTGCTTTTCGAGCGATGGGCCCCGTGATCCCCATTGCCGGTTTCTTTTTCCTGGGAAGTGATGAATTTACCGGCAGAATTTTGTCTCTGGGGGATGAGGCGGACAAACCGGCGTTCTTGTTTGACCTTGTCCAAAGTGGACAGACGCTCATTCCAGAGAGCCCATTTTTTACCGCATTCGGTATCCTAATTATTGGCATTATTACCGGACTGGATGGTTCCGGATTTTCAGGGCTGCCGTTAACCGGGGCACTTTCCGGGGCGATGGCAGGTGATGTTGGCATGGATCCGGGCACTTTGGCAGCGATCGGTCAAGTGGGAACGATCTTTACTGGCGGGGGAACGATCGTCGCCTGGTCCTCACTTGTTGCAGTAGCAGGATTTTGCGGTGTATCGCCGTTAGAGTTGGCGAGGAAAAATTTAGTGCCTGTCATGATTGGTTTGATTGTTGCTACTGTTCTCGCCGTTTTGATTTGGTAGTTTAAAAATAAAAAAAATCAAAAATATATTGACACACCCGCTGACATTCGCTATGATACAGATAGATTTGGTATACCAAATGCCATATACCGATTCTGAACATTTGCCGTTGAAGTGTAGGATGACAAAACTGGTTAAGGAGGAATTCGTATGTCTGCTGAATTGCTGAGTCGCGAGGAATTTAGAAGACAGTTGGAAGAAGCGATCAAAGGGAATCATAGTAAAGCAGCTCCGTTTTCAGTGGCCTGGGCGGAAGGAAAATTGCAACGGAAGCATTTTGCCCGATGGGCCGAAAATCATTATCATTATGTCGGTCCGTTCGCCGATTATTTAGCGTACATGTATGCGAAGGCACCGAAAGTGGGCGGATTTGTCGAATCAAAAGATTTCTTGCTGCAAAACATGTATGAGGAAGAAATTGGCGGTGACCGTCACACTGATTTGTTGATTCGCTTTGCTGAAACATGTGGGAGTACACGTGAACGGGTTGAAGACCCGAGAAACATGTTACCGACAACTTTAGGTTTGCAAAGCTGGTGCTATACGGTTGCCATGCGCGAAAACTGGATTGTCGCTACTGCAGCGCTAGTGGTGGGGCTGGAATCCCAAGTGCCGGATATTTACCGTAGACAAACCCCCATCTTGAAAGAAAAGTATGGATTTACCGATGAGGAAGTTGAGTTTTTCGATTTGCATATCGTTTCAGACGAAATTCATGGTGAAAGAGGATTCCAAATTGTTCTGGCACATGCGGACACCCCTGAACTTCAGCAAAGATGTTTGGAAATTGTTCGCACTGGTGCAAATATGCGCCGCATGTATATGGATGGGTTGTATGACGCATATGTCAGGGATGATTTGGAAAAACAAGTCCAATCAGCCTAAAGCATCGCTTTGAAATGACACGCTCAATAGCGAAAAAATCTGTTTATGATTGAAGAACGGGGTCGTAAACGGCAGTTTCCTCAAGAGGAAGAGAAACTGCCGTTTCCAATGGTTGCGCCAGTTGACGGCAAATCAGTCAGCAAATCAGTCATTGAAACGGAACAATACCCCTCAAAGGAGAGGTGACCATGTCCACTACAACAGTATGCAAAGGAAAAAATTACATTGACGGTGAGTGGGAAGAGAGTGAAAGCGGTAAAACGTTTGTCAGTGTCAATCCGGCCGATACAACGGAAACCGTAGGAATTTTTCCGGCATCGACAGCGGAGGATGCAAGGCGGGCCATTTCAGCAGCTGAAAACGCTTTTGACTCCTGGAGGGAAACGTCACCCTCGCAGCGTGCGGCAGTGTTACACAAAGCTGCGGATATATTGGAAAGTCGTTTAGATCAGCTCGCTTGGGAATTGACCCGTGAAGAAGGAAAATTGCTGGCGGCAAGCAGGGCTGAGGTGATGCGTTCAGCTAAAACCCTTCGTTATTATGCCGTTGAAGGATTAAACGTGACCGGCGAAACGTTTCCTAATGATGATCCGCAGATGATGGTCTATACAGCTAAAGAACCCCTTGGGGTTGTGACGGTGATTACCCCTTGGAATTTTCCGCTCTCCATTCCGGCTCGGAAAATTGCCCCGGCGCTTGTGACTGGAAATACGGTCGTTTTTAAACCTTCATCAGACACCCCCCTCATCGGTTTCAGACTGGTTGAAGCTTTGCATGAAGCGGGGATTCCCAAAGGGGTGATTAACTTAGTCACTGGATCGTCGTCCCGATTGGGAAAGCCTCTCGCAGCCGATCCTGCCATACGGGCCATTTCGTTTACTGGTTCTACGGCGGCCGGTGAAGCCATCCATCGCTTAACGTCGTTAACCACGCGTATCCAAATGGAACTGGGAGGAAAAAACCCGATTATTGTGCTGGATGATGCGGATATTGATTTGGCTGCTGAATTGACAGTCAAGGGGGCTTTTTCGTTAACCGGGCAGGCTTGTACGGGCACCAGCCGGGCGATTGTGATGGAGAGTGTCAAAGAAGCCTATCTGGATAAACTGATCGAAAAAACAAAAAAATTGGTGATTGGCAACGGTTTAACCCATGGGGTCGATATGACGCCTGTCGCCAATCAAAAGCAGCTATCAAATATATTGGCATATTTACGCATTGGCCAAGAGGAAGGAGCGGACCTCGTTTACGGCGGAGGACAACTGTTGGGAGGGATTTACGAGCGGGGCTATTATATCCGTCCGGCCATATTTGATCGGGTGACTCCGGAAATGCGCATTGCTCAAGAAGAAATTTTTGGGCCTGTCATTTCTGTCCTCAGTGTAGGCAGTTACGAAGAAGCGATTAATGTAGCCAATCATGTTGAATACGGGTTATCGGCATCGATTGTCACGCAGAACATTCAAATGGCCCATCAATTTGCGAAAGACATTCAGGCAGGCACTGTGAAGGTGAATCGTCCAACAACAGGCAATTTAATCAATGCCCCTTTTGGAGGCATCAAAAAATCGAGCACTTCAACATTTAGAGAATCGGGTCAGGCCGGGTTGGACTTTTTTACACAAATCAAAACCGTTTATGTCGGTTCATAAAATGACGCATCATGTTTAATGCAGTATATCCACAACTTAAAAAATGTCAACCACTGATTGGGAGGGTTCACATAGGGATGAAAAAAGTGTATCAGCTGGAATTGGAAGAAGCTAAACTGATGATTGACGCCGCCAAAAAGAAATCTGCTGACATTGATGTGTTAGAGACAATAGCCGTCGTTGATGCAGGGGGGCATCTCATCGCATTGGAACGGATGAACGGTGCCCGAATCACTGGACCGGATATTGCCGCGGCCAAGGCATTTACGGCAGCCGGGCACAAACGGTCCACACACCTCTTTAATAAGGAACCAAATGGCCCCGCTCTTCCGGGGAATGAAGCTTTCGGAATTCAACATATGTTGCCGGGGAAATTTGCTGTTTTTGTCGGTGGTTTTCCCGTTGTTGTTGATGGGGAAGTGATTGGAGGTGTCGGCGTCAGCGGTGGCAACGGAGAACAAGATACGGCTGTCGGAACGGCTGCCTTGCAAGCATTGCGTGAACACTTGTCCAAGGACGGGCATGAGGTGCTTGTCGCGGCAGACATCAAAAAATAATGTCGTTCAGGTCTCAACATGACATTTTTCATTTGTTCCATCCTCATGCGGTATACGGTATAATAAGTGATAACATCAATAGTGGAGGATGAAACATCTATGGAGAAATGGTCGGAAGAGGAGTTAGTCCCCATTCGTTCTCGTGTTTTCACCTACTTGAAAAACGCTATTTTGGAAGGTGAGTATAAGGCGGGTGATCGTTTGGTGGAACGTGAACTCGCCGATAAACTGAAAATCAGCCGCACACCGATTCGTGAGGCGCTGCTTCGTTTGGAGTCGATAGGTTTAGTCAAAACGGTACCTAGAAAAGGAGTTGTCGTCACCGAAGTTTCCTATGAAGAAATTTTAGAGGTTTTTACGATTTTGTCCACCTTGGAAGCTGTTGCCGTTAAATTAGCCTGCCAAAAGTTGGATGAAGCCACAAAATCAAAAATTGACGAGATGGTTAAACAGATTGATAGCGTTTTAACGGGAGAAAAACAGTGTGACATTTTTCAATTTCATATTGACATGCACGAGGAATTTTATAAAACGGCCAAAAGCCCCAAACTATGTGAGATATTGGTCGGATTGGTGGATTATATTAGAGCCTTTGCTAATATAGGTTACGAAAGACCGGGGAGAATGAAGCAGGCGATGGAGGAGCATCGTCAAATATTAGTGGCCGTTTCTAACCGAGAGGATGAACTGGCTGAATATTTAAGCAAAATTCATATCGAGAATTCTAAAAAAGCTTATATAGACGCAATGAAAATGAAGAAAAATAAACAGTTTAAATAATTTTTTTCTATCTGTGCGGATGGGTGAATATTTTTTATGAATTGTTTGGTATTTTGTATACCAAATGGAGGCGTCATGTGCTACAATACGAATAAACGGGAGGAGAGAAAGAGCGATGCCAAGGATAAAATTTTTAACGAATAATCATAAAGAAATAGAAGTTGAAGAAAATGCGAATCTTTTAAGATCTTCAATGAGGTATGAGGGAGGCATTCCTTTTAGATGCGGCGGAGGCATATGTGGCACATGCAAATGCAAAATCGAGGAAGGTTTGGAAAATTTGGATAAGATTAAAAAAAAGGAATATGAACGTTTGGGAGAAGATTTAATCCAACAGGGTTATCGTCTAGCATGTCAAACTTTCGTTTTGGGCGATGTATCTGTTTCCTGGGATGCCGAAGCGGCGGCTCGCAGAGAAGCGAGGCTGAAAGAAGCGAGGGAGAAAAGAAAAAGAAGGGCGATTTAAATTTGTGATGCAGCTAATCGCGCCATTCATCGTTCCACCATTTCAGCCATCTGGACCACGACGATTCTTCCCCGGGACTGTCCTCTGTGACGGGTGTCGGCTCCATATCCGGATCGGGCAAATGGTCCTGGCAATAATCCGCAGGCTGTGTTCCCGCTTTGAAATAAAGCAAACGCTTGTCCGGACAATGTTCAGTGGCCAACAGGCCACTGTCCGGGTCAATATACACCCCGGTGACACCGTCCGGAATGGGATAGACGGAGGGAGGGTCATCCTTGAGTGCGTTCTCCATAAATTCCGCCCAAATTTGGGCGGCCAACCGTCCGTCATTCGTATGATTGATATTTTGTTTTTCATCATAACCAACCCATACGCCGGCAACGAGTTGAGGGGTGAAGCCGAGCATCCAGGCATCCCTGTTCGTGGATCCGGTTTTCCCCTGAACAGGGCGGTGTAACATCGAAGCGACGCGGTGACCCGTTCCCCCCGGTTCAAAGACACTGCCCAGCATCTGATTTAAAATGAAGGTCAAATCCCGCTCAAGCAATTGTTGATGTTCCATGTTCTCATCAACAAGGACATGACCGTGATTGTCCTCAATTCTCGCCACAGCGATCGGCTTGGCCTGAACCCCTTCGTTAGCCAGGGCTGAATAGCCTTTGACCATGTCAAATAAGGTCACATTTTGAGCCCCCAAAGCTAGAGACGGTAAAGCCTGGAAAGGCCCCTCAAACCCAAAGCGGTGTAACGTATCGACAAAAGTCTCCTCGCCGAGAAACATGATCGTTTTGACGGCGTAAATATTGTCCGATTGGGCGATCGCTCTTTCCAGCGTAATGTAATCATTGGCATATTTGTCGTTAAAATTGCTGGGCGTATACGTGGACCGGCCGTCGTCGTAAGTAAAGGTTGTCGGCTCACTTTTCATCAAGGTTAACGGGGTAAACCCTTCTTCCAAAGCCTTGTAATACAAGAACGGTTTGATGGAAGAACCAGGGTGTCTCTTGGCGAATACCCTGTTGAATGCGGACTGTTCATAATCTCTTCCACCGACCATGGCCTTGATCTGTCCGGTGTTGGGTTCTATGGCCAACAGAGCGCCCTGCAAGGGACGGTCTTCAGGTAAATAGTTAGCGACAGCTTCCTCGGCTTTTTGCTGTATGTCCGGGTCAAGCGTCGTATAAATGTGCAGTCCGCCGTGATCGAACATTTCTTCCTCAATGCCGTATTCTTCAGTGGCCAGACGGCGGATATAATCCCGGAAATAGGGCGCCATGTCCGCCGTTTGGACTTGCTGATCTTGTTCCAATAAATGCACTTCTTCATTGAGGGCTTGTTCGAACTCGGGACGGGTGATCAATCCTTGTTCAAACATTAAGTTTAGAATTAATGTTTGACGTTCTAGCGCATTTTCCAAGTTGAGCCAAGGAGAATAATAGGCCGGTCCTTTAGGGATGCCGGCCAATAAGGCACTTTCGGCGAGTGACAGCTCGCTCGCTTTTTTTCCGAAAAACATTTGCGCGGCTGTTTCCACACCGTATGCGGAATGGCCAAAGTAAATCTGGTTTAAATATTGTTCGAAAATGTCAGTTTTGGAATAATGCATTTCCAGTTGAATGGTATAAATCGCTTCTTTCCATTTGCGCTGCCAAGTTTTATCGTGATTTAAATATAAATTGCGCGCCAATTGCTGTGTAATGGTACTGGCTCCCTCGGCCAGCGAAAGATGACGAATATTGGTCAGTACCGCACCGCCGATCCTTTTCAGATCAAACCCGAAATGATCATAAAAATGCCGATCTTCTACGGCCAAAAATGCTTGCAGCAGATGGGCGGGAAGTTCTTCAATCGGGACATAGGTCCGATTTTGGCCCTGATGCACTTGATCCAATATTTGGCCGTCAGCCGCATAGATCGTCGTCGTTTCCTCAATTTGAGCCGGGGGCAACGGTTGGGAACGTAAATAAAGCAGAGTGAGGATCAGGATGCTGGCCAGCAAAAGCATGCAGGACAAAGTGATAACGAACAGTTTGCTAAGCCATCTGAACAAACGAATCAACCGTTTTTCCTGTACGACTTCCACAAAAACACCCCCATACCGGTTTCATTCCCTATGTGTAGGCATAAACGTTTCGGTCGTCAGGCAAACGCCGTTGGGTCTTGGGATGGACCAAAGTATGACGACCGTATGGCGACCGTCCAGTTTTCTTTACCAGTATGGGAATATTGTGGAAATTTTATTCAATAAAAGCACCCGTAAAAAAGATCGACCATTTTGGCCTGGTTCACTTGATCAGACAAAAATAGACCTCCTGTGTGATAACCACGCTAGGAGGTCTTGCTTTCTT
>CALBTX010000228.1 GCA_937967685.1 uncultured Bacillaceae bacterium
ATTTAAAAGATATTAAAAACATGATGCAATATATCGCCCGAATGTTATTTTATTTATCCCCGGTCTTATACACGATTGAGGATGTACTGCGAAGAACAGGAAGCGAAACATTAGTACGGTTCCTTTATTTAAACCCCTTGACTTCCCTGATTGAGTCATATCGGAACGTTTTATTGTTGCATCAGCCGCCGTTATGGATCTATTTGGCCGTCATTTCATGCATATCCGCTCTGTTGTTATATATCGGCCTCAAAATTCTGTATAAGTATGAAAATCAATATGCCAAGGTGATCTAATTGACCCGACCAGTTATAAAGCTTAGAGATATTTGGATTTCCTACCCTGAACATCAAAATAAACCGCTTCAAAATTTGTTTCGCCGCCAAAAAGATGTTTTTTGGGCGGTTAAAGGCTTGACTTTTGATGTGCACAAGGGAGAAGTGCTTGGCATCATCGGCCGAAACGGTTCAGGAAAGAGCACACTTCTGAAACTGTTGAGCGGACTGATTTCACCGGACAAAGGGGAATATATCGTTAGAGGGAAACGCCCTGTTCTGCTCTCGTTAGGGGCCGGCTTTGAACCGGAGTTATCCGGTATTGATAACATTTATTTAAATGGTTTATTATTAGGAAACAAAAAACAGAAGATCGATGAGCTGCTGGAGGAAATCATTGCGTTTTCCGAGCTTGGCGATTTTGTTTATAAACCGGTGCGAACTTATTCCTCCGGGATGCGGTCCAGGCTGGCCTTCGCCACGGCCATCACTTTAGACCCCGATATTTTATTGATTGATGAAGTGTTAGGTGTAGGGGACGCCGCTTTTCAAGAAAAATGCAAGAAGAAAATTATGGAGAAGATTGAAGCGGACCGGACCGTCATTTTGGTCGCTCACTCCGCTAACCTTGTCCAAAGCATTTGTGATCGGGTCGTATGGATTCATCGGGGAGAACAAAAAAAGGTGGGAGATACGGAAGCCATCGTTGCTGAATATAAGCAGTTCATGAAAGGTGCAGCCAAATGAAGGTCATGATGCTTCTGTTCAAGGATATTCATTATGACGCCCGGGTCCAGAGAGAAGCACTGGCACTGGCTGAGGCAGGGCATCAAGTCACCATTGCCTGTCTGGAAGAATATACTCATTCCCCGCCGGTGCTGCATGACAATATCCGTTTAATCAGATGCTCGATATCCACCAAACGGATCAGGCGCAATGTCAATATGACTGCGGATGATAGGAAGAAAAGCTGGTTTAGAAAGCTGGTCTTTCAAATCATTCGTCAGCCGCTGTTTAAATTGGTCAAAGACGTCTTGGCCAGCCGAGAGTATTATATACAAATTAAAAAGGTATTGGCACAAAACCCGGTTGTTGTTATTCACTGTCATGATTTAAACACTTTGCCGGCAGGATACTTGCTGGCCAAAAAGTTCAACCTGAAACTCGTGTATGATTCACATGAATTGTACAATGAAATGGTCGGAAAAAATAAAATCGAAAGCGCGGTCGGTTTTTGGATGGAAAAACGGCTGATCCGTCATATTGATCATCTGATCGTCGTCAATCCCCAGGTGCAACGCATTTTTCAACAAAGATATGGTGCATTGCCTGCAACCGTCATTCAAAACACCCCGATTCTTCCGGATTTAGATGAGATGCTGCCTGAACCGATGAACTATTGGAAGGACAAGTACGGATTAAATGATCAAGACATTCTTTTGTTGTACCAAGGCGGACTCACCCCCGAAAGAGGGATCGAAGAATGTATCGAAACGATGCTCATTTTAGGTGATCATTATAAACTCATTTTGTTGGGGGACGGTAGGAGTAAAGCGAAATTGGTGCGAATGGTCCGGAGTTTAGGTTTGGAAGAGCGTGTATTTTTTCATGAACAAGTTCCTTCTGAAAAGATCTTGTGGTTTACAAAGCAGGCCGATATCGGCTTGGTGATGTATAAAAACACTTGTCCTAACAATTACTATTCTACACCCAATAAAATTTTCGAATACATGATGGCCGGCATCCCTGCTGTTGCCTCTGATCATCCGGGCAAGAATTATATTGTTGAGCAAGAACAGACAGGTGTTTGTGTTCAGGAAACACCTGAGGCCATTAAAAGGGGCATCGAGTCTATCGTGCACAATTACTCATATTACCGAAATCAGTGTCTGCAAAAGAGAGAGCGTTTTTCTTGGCAAGTTGAGAAGAAACAACTGATCAAATTATACGATAAATTAGGTGAACGTTCTGATGAAGAACATTCTTATGGTCAGCCAACATTATCCACCTGAAATTGGGGCGGCCAGTAACCGTTCAGCCCATATCGTGTCTCATTTGTTGAAAAACGGGTATCATATTGATTTAATCACTTCTAAACCGAACTACCCCAATCCTGTTATATATCAATCATTGGCCTATGAAGAAATGGAACATGAGCGCTTGAATATTTATCGTTGTCCCGTGCTGCCCGGTTCCTTCCCGTTGTTGTCCAGATTGTTGAACCAGTTATTTTTTCTTTTTTTTGCGCTCTGGACGGCTTTATTGATTTGTTTACGTCAATCCATCAACAAATGTGTGACCACTTCCCCCCCTTTTGCGGTCAACGTCATCGGGATGTTTGTCAGTAAAGTATTGCGTATCCCATGGGTGATGGAAGTTCGTGATCTGTGGCCGGATTCAATGATCGCCGTGGGGGCTATTCGGGAAAGTCACCCGTTATATAAGTTGTTTAAAAGATTAGAACATGCTTTTTACAGGTGTAGTCGGCATATTGTTGTTGTGACGTATCATACGAGAGAGTTGCTCATTCAACAAGGAATTCCTCCAAACAAAATGACGGTCATTACGAATGGCGTGCCTGATTGGATCACATCAGTGGACCAAGCAGATCAACAACCCAAGCAAACCATGAAGGTCATGTACATTGGCAATTTGGGTCTGTCTCAAAACTTGGGGATTGTTCTGGATGCCGCTAACAGGCTGAAAGCGCATGAGCAGATTGAGTTTTATTTCATCGGTGAAGGATTAGACAAGGAACAGTTGATCCGTAAAGCAAGGCAGTTGCAACTGTCAAATGTTCATTTTATAGACGGGGTGACAGATAAGCGTCAATTGGCGCAATGGTATCTGCAAGCGGATCTCGGGATTGTTTCACTCAAAAAGGCTCAGTTGTTTAAGTCTGTCATTCCCAGTAAAGTGTTTGAGTACGCGGGACTCAATGTGCCCATCATGCTGATTGGAGACGGAGAAGTGGCTGAAATGATCGAGCGTTATGAGCTGGGGTTTTCAGTGGATGTGGACATTTCCAAGGTCAGTGAAGCGATTTTGGGTTTTTATCAAAGATGGAAAGAAACGGATCAAAATCATGTCACCAACCCTCACCGGGACCGATTCAAACATGATTTTTCTTGGGAGCACTTGATACAAAAATATATCCAAGTTCTCAATGCATAGGAGTGGAAGACGATGATAAGATCGTGGATGAGAACACTGAACAGGGTATTGCTGAGAAGTAAAAATGAACTTGAGGCGTATGCCCGGGCAAATCCCAAAGTGTGTATGATCGTTTGGAATACGTTTGAAACAGATGCCCGGGTGACCAAAGAAGCCGTTTCCCTCACGAAGGCCGGTAAAGCGGTGACCGTCATCGCCGTGCATGCTCCGGGAAAAACAAAGCGATCCGAATCTCAACACGGTTTTCACGTGATCAGAGTCGACCGCACTTTGCGTAAACGGGACCCATCCGCGGTCCAGGTGACTAATCGGACAACAAGTCACTCTGATCATCACTCATCCACCAAGACGATAAACCATGTCAAACAACGACCGTTGATGAAAAAGGCCGTCACTTTTATGATCAAATATATGAAGCGGCTGAAAAATCGCCTGAGAAACCGGTTGAAAAAGATCCCGAAATTGGTGCTTTCAAAATTAAGGAAACGATTGCCTTTTCTGCCCAAATTGATTATTAACATCCGTTTCTTTACCCATGCCTACCGAAATAAGGCCGGCATATATCATTCCCACGATCTAAACACGCTGATTCCAGCCTACTTGGTTTCCAGGCTGAGGGGGACAAAGCTAATATATGATGCTCATGAAGTTTCCACCGATCGAGCCGGATGGAAGAACAAAAAATGGTGGGAAACGATTGAAAGGATTTTAATTAAGAAAGCGGACCAAGTGATTACGACGAACCAGACCAGGGCCGAATACTTTGCCAAACAATACGCTATTAGCCCCCCGCATATCATCCGTAATGTACCTCCGTATCAAGAATTAAAGAAAACGAACCGTATTAGAGAGGTATGCCAAATTGACGAGGAACAACCCATTATTCTTTATCAAGGGGGTATACAACGAGAGCGCGGGATCGAAAATATGGTTAAATGTATTCCTTTGGTAAGAAAAGGTGTTTTTGTTTTTATAGGAAATGGCGCGCTAAAACCTGATATAATAAACCTTGTGGAAGATTTAGGACTTCAATCGCGGGCTTGTTTTATCGATGCAGTCCCGAACGAAGAGCTGTTAACGTATACCGCTTCAGCGGATATCGGTTTACAACTGTTGCAAAACACCTGTTTCAATCATTACTCAGCTTGCTCTAACAAGCTGCACGAATATTTAATGGCAGGCATCCCTGTCATAGCGAGTGACTTACCTGAAATGAGAAAAGTGGTGGAAACAACAAAAACCGGGCTGTTGGTTAATCCGGACGAGATCGAGATGGTTGCTCAAGCGATAAACCAACTGATTGAAGATAAAGATTTGTATCACCGACTACAGCAGAACACCCGCAAAGCTGCAACGATGTATAAATGGGAAAATGAAGAGCAGAAATTGTTGTCCATTTATGGGATTAACTGAACAAAGTACTTTATATAATTAGATTGATTATAGGAGGATGCAATAATGAGACTTTGCGTATTAGGTTTGGGGTATATTGGTTTACCGACTGCCGTGATGTTCGCCAAACATGGATTGGACGTTCATGGCGTTGATGTCAATGCGGAAGTGGTGGAAATGTTACAAAACAAGCAGTTGCATATTGAAGAGCCCGGTTTGCAGGAAGCGATGTCAGAAGTGATCGACCAGAAAAAGTTCACGGTCTCCACGTCACCTGCAAAAGCCGATGCCTATATCATAGCTGTTCCCACTCCGATTACGAAAGATAAAACTGCTGACTTGAACTACGTTCGCAGTGCCACTGAAATGGTTCTTCCTTATTTGGAAAAAGGAAATTTAGTGGTTTTGGAATCCACTGTACCGCCCAGAACGGTGGAAGATATTATGCTGCCTATTTTAAAACAAACCGAATGGAAAATAGGTGAAGAACTGTTTGTGTCTCATTCACCTGAGCGGGTTTTGCCGGGTAAACTGTTTGAGGAGCTTGTTTCCAATGATCGGGTTGTGGGTGGAATTAATGAACGGTCTGCACAAATGACGGCTGACTTATACAAAACATTTGTCCGAGGTAAGATCCACTTGACAGATGCGACCACCGCTGAAATGGTCAAGTTAATGGAGAACACCTATCGCGATGTCAACATCGCTTTGGCCAATGAATTGGCCCTCATTGCTGAAAGAATTGGATTTAACGTTTGGGAAGCCATTGAATTGGCCAATTGTCATCCGCGCGTAAACATTCATAAACCAGGTCCCGGCGTAGGGGGACACTGTATTGCGGTAGACCCATGGTTTATTATTGAGCAAGCGCGCGAAGAATCCAGACTGATCTCCTTGTCCCGAGATATTAATGATACGGCTCCGCATCGGGTAGTGTATACGATTGAGGAATTAGTCAAGGATAAAGCTAAACCCGTTATTTCCATCTTTGGGTTGGCATTTAAAGGAAATATTGATGATATGCGGGAAAGCCCCTCATTAGAAGTGATACAACGCTTGAATAATCTCGGCTACAACCTTAAAATTTATGATCCCCATGTCAAAAAAGACATTGAGGGGAAAGTACCTTCTGTGGAAGAAGCGGTAAGACATACAGATTGCCTCGTTATCCTTACGGATCATGATCAGTTTAAAACATTGGATTTCAATCGCATTAAATCATTAATGCGCACACCGCTCATCTATGATACTAGAAATATTTTAATTAGGGATAAGGTT
>CALBTX010000229.1 GCA_937967685.1 uncultured Bacillaceae bacterium
TCATTCCTTCTCAAGTGATCCCCCGTACACAATTTCGGCCTGACCGTCTTTTTCCACGTAAGCATAGACATGATATGTGCCCGGAGAGAGAGGAGGCCCGCTCATGGCTTCTTCCCACTCAAACACCTTTTCCTCCTCGGAAACGGCGGTGTACGAGCCGGCACTGGCTGTATAAGCAAACGGATCGTCGCCATAAATCCAGAATTCCAAATGATCGATGCCATCCTTAGGCAAGCGCATATGAAAATCATACTTGCCTTCACCGTGCCGTTCTAGCGCAAATTCCGTCACCTGCAATTCCTCTGCATCGGTGACAAACAAAATGGCGGGCACTTCCACTTCCTGACGCACCTTATTGTACTCGCCGTTGTCCGTGGAGCTGTAGACAAGGATGGTCCCCTCATAGTATCCCGTATCCAACTTTTCAGGATCCACTTGTACATTCATTCGTACTTGCTCGGTACTTTGTGGGGCAACGCGGACATCTTGCTCCATATCCACATCAATGCCTTTTTCGCCATTTTTAAACGCGACGTAAAACGAATAATGTTTCTCTTCGTCCGTCAAATTGCGAATGGTCAGTGCCTGCTGTTGGGTCTGTTTTCCGTTGTCCTTGGCAAATGAACCGAAAGAGTGACTGCCGGGAATGACCAAAGTTTCCGTTTGAATGGCTTCGGCAACCCGGATGCTTCCCGCCCCTTGAGTATTATAGGCATACTCTTTCCCTCTCGAATTCGTCACCGATTCGGCCGTATTCATCAGCGCGGCTTTCAAGGCAGCCACACCCCAGTCCGGCTGGGCTTCCATGAGTAATGCGGCGGCCCCGGCGACTTGGGGAGCGGCCACACTCGTGCCTTGAAATGACGCATAACCGTATGAATGTTCCGAGTCGTGATCAGGCACCGTACTCGTGATGTTCACACCGGGGGCGACGACATCAGGTTTAATTTCCCACACATGACTGACCGGTCCTCTGGAGGAAAAGCTGGCCATCGTTTCATCGATTTCATGGACTAATTCGATGTGCAATTGCACGGTATTTTTTCCTTCTTTGTACTCCGCAAGCAATTCAAGTCCGTCTGCCTTGTTCACCTGAAACGTCGGGATGGGCATGCCGGGCATGTTAAAGTTCATGCCTCCTTCGGTGTGATTGTAAATAATCGCACCGATCGCTCCGGCCTCATGGGCGAGTTGGGCTTTTTCGACAAAGGGGAGTTCCCCGCGTCTAATCAAAGCGATTTTCCCCTGAACATCCTTGCCTTCGTAATCTTTCTTCTCTCCCAAACCGACATGAACAAATTCATAACTTTGCCCGTTAAAGTCGAGCAGGTCTGATTCATCCTTGAAACCCATCACCTTGACACTTCCGTATTCGTTGTTTCCGGAAGTCCGCAGTTCAGTGTCGAAAATTTGATATGGCAGCTGTGAAGCACCGACCGATATCGTCTTGGAAGACAGGCCGGGTGAACCGGTCGTCCAGTTTGTCGGGCCTTGGTTGCCATTTGACGTGACAACGAGCACACCTTCGTTGGCCACCAAATTCAATGCCTTGTAAGCAGCCCAATCAAATTGTTCGGGGTCATGTTCGATGGACAAATTCATAATGTCCACTTTATCTTCGGCCGCTCTTTCGATCCCTTCCAACACGTGAGCGGTTCTGCCCACTCCCCCCGGGCCGAGAACACGGTATGCCAGCAATGTGGCGCCGGGAGCAATCCCTTTAATGAGGCCGTCGCCGGCAATCATTCCGGCCACATGCGTGCCGTGGCGCGTTTCTTCTCCACGGGGATCGCCCGCTTTCGTTTCCTGGGGTTGGTCGTTATTATCGACGGCGTCCCACCCTTTATAATCCTCTTCAAAGGCGGAGGCCAGATCGGGATGATCGTAATCAACACCCGTATCCAAGACGGCAATTTTGATGCCCTTGCCCGTCAAACCAAGCTTTTCCCATGCTTCCCGGGCGCCGATATACGGGGCGCTGTCCGTCATTTCGTTGCGCATTTCCCACTGATTATGCCATTCTTCGGCCTCTTGCTCGTCTTCGCTCTCCGTTTGAACAATGTTTGCTGTCGTGTACTCCACGTCGGCATAAACACCTTGAACCCCTGAAACCGTTAACAAATCGGGAATGCGATTGCTCGGCAATTGCAAAGCAAAGCCCGAAAATACATAATCATATTCCTCGATGACGTGCGCATCGTTTATTTTTTCTTTCACATTCTCAATTGTCTTCGCCCGGTGGTACTCCAAGTTTTCCCTGCTCTGATCCATATCTATCTGTTTTGCCTCCAAAATGGAGGGCTCTGTCAACTCAACCAGCACGTTCGTAGGGGCGGAGCTGAAAATATCAAATTTGCCGTACAGCGGAGCCAACTGAACCGGACTTTCCTGTTCCTTCTGCTCCCCGGCGGCTGTATCTGTTGAAAAAACAAACAGGGAAGAAAAAATAAGCATGAAAGAACTGATGAGTGCGAACAAAGGCTTGCGCCTTGTATTATTCATGGAGATGATCACCTCTACAGTGAAGCAGACCTTGCAGCAAAGTCAATCTTGCCTTCTAAACGCTTGAAAGAATATATGTATTATTTTATTTGACTTTTGAATGCGATATGCCGTTTTGCGTTTATTGTACAACGATACCTCAAAAAGCGACCTTTTTCAATTGTTTTTTTAAAAAGCGGCTTGAATATGGTGATCGTACTGCTGAAATTCACCACCAATTGAGGATTTACAAAGCCCGTCCGATTCCCTATGATAAGATAGGAAAGGAGAGCAGGAGATGCGCAAATTTGTTTATATTTTACTAACTTTGTTTCTTTTGTGTTTGATCGGCGGGGGCATTTACGCCTATCAATTGTTTCAATCGTTTACCCAAACAACCGAAGCGATTTATGAACCTTTGGACCGGGGAGATTATTCGTCCAAACGGGAGCAAAAACCGAATATTGAAGATGCGGAACAGGCCGACCCGATATCCGTCCTTTTACTCGGTGTAGACGAGCGTGACGGTGACAGAGGCCGCAGTGACACGATCATGGTCATGACGATTAATCCCCAAAAAGAAACGAGTCACTTACTGAGCATTCCGAGAGATACGATGACGGAAATCGTCGGCAGAGGAACACAGGATAAAATTAACCATGCTTATGCTTTCGGCGGCATCGATATGGCCATCGACACGGTGGAGCAATTTTTGGACATTCCGATCGATTATTTTGCCAAAGTCAATATGGAAGGGCTGATTGCCATCGTCGATCTGCTGGGGGGCATCACAGTGGAGGTGGAGCAAAGTTTTACCCAAGACGGGATTCAGTTCAACCCCGGGGAAATGGAGATGGATGGTCAAACCGCCCTGGCTTACTCGCGCATGAGAAAGCAGGACCCGAGAGGGGATTTCGGCCGCAACGACCGCCAGCAACAAGTGGTACGCTCGCTGCTTGATGAAGCAATCTCCGTCCAGTCTCTGTGGAAAGTGGACGATATTTTTGAAGCCATGGAGCAGCACGTGCGCACCAACCAGACTCGCAAAGATATTGACAATATGCGCAAGCATTACTTAAAAGCGACCAGAAATATTGAAAAGATTGCGATCAGCGGCAGCGGCCAAACGATCAACAACATCTATTATTATATCGTCGATGAAGACGAAAGACAGCGCATCAGCAGCATCCTGAGGGAACATCTCGAACTGAACTAACATCTCCAATTCATTCCAAGATCTCGATACGTGACGTTCACTTTAAACAAAACCTCGAACGGAACTCATATCTCGCACTGAAGTGAACGTAACATAATCGAATGTAACTGAAGTAAATGTAACGGAAGTGAACGTTGCAAAAATTACCGGACGAGATGATCCACCGGTGAGGGCTGGCCCCAAGTGCAACTTCAATTGGACGATGATTCCCTCTCACCGTGTAATTTCTTGCGTTGAATCCAAAAAGCTTGATCGGGTTTGATGACCAGAACGTCTATCGGCCCGCCGACCGTCTTCGGCCGGGGTAAAAAGCGTATCGAATCGATCGTTGTGCGCATGGCGTAAATGGCAAAATCAATCGCATCCTGCAAAGTAAAATATTCAAAAGGAATCCGGTGATAAGGCAGAGGATTATACTTGCTTTCATCCCGTGCGTCCCGGATCGCCACCGGCTTGATGATCCGGGCCAGTATATCCCCCTCACCACCCCACAATAGGCCGGGCTGGTCTTTGCGGTTTACTTGTTGAACTTTATCTTGAGCGACGTTGACCTGCCAGATCTGTTGCTGGGGCGTATGGCCGACATCCTCATAACCAGCCACATGAAACATTGTTTCGGGCGGTTTTTCAAAACCTAGAAAATAATCCAGCAACTGTTCGGCCGCCTGAGCCAAACTGACTTCTTTATCCCCCAATTGATCGTGAATGAACGATTCGATGTAACCGGATAGAGGCGCCCCTTGGATGGAAGCCTGGCCAGCCATGGAGATGCCAATTTGTTGAGGCGTCAAAAACGTTTTATAATTGGAGTCCGAAAACCCGACACCCATTTGAACCACCTGATTGCCTTCCTTCTGTCTTCTTGTCTGTGTAAATGTCAGACGGCTGTCACTGGCCATGACAATGCCTTCGCGAACATGTAACGTTATGATAAAAGACATCTTAATCATCACCTTTGCATATATATGGCTATATTTTAGCACAAAAAACCTGAACAGGAGCATCGAGCAGCAGCTCTCCTCCGTTCAGGCATGAATGAGGCGTGAGGTGGACAGTGTTGTTTTTTTATACAATCACTTTCTTTGGTTAGCCACTCTCTTTCGTTAGCAGACGGCCGATAGACGATGCTTCCCAACTCTACGCCCTAAACATCAGCATCGGTGGTGAGAATGTTCACTAGACGACCATCATGCCTGTCATGTAAAATGAGATTGAAACTATAAAATGGAGGGTTTGCCATGGCTAAGGTTGCGTTTTTACTTGCGGACAACTTCGAAGATTCCGAGATGAAAAATCCGTACGAGGAAGTCAAGAAGGCCGGTCACGAAGCAGTAGTCATCGGTTTGGAAAAAGGAGCGCAGATTCAAGGCAAAAAAGGAACCGTTGCTTACACGGCTGATATGTCCATTGATGAAGTTTCTGCCGATGATTTCGATGGTGCCGTCATTCCGGGCGGATCTTCACCGGAACGGTTGCGTATTAACGATCAGGTGGTTCAGTTTGTCAAAGATTTAAACCAACAGGGAAAAATGATTGCCGGTATCTGTCACGGACCTCAGGTGATGATCAGTGCCGACATTCTGAAAAACAAAAAGACGACTTGTGTCGCCGGCATTAGAGACGATGTTAAATTGGCCGGAGCGAATTATGTGGATGAGGAAGTTGTCGTTGATGCCAACATCATTACCTCCAGAACCCCCAAAGATGAACCGGCATTTATCCGCGAGATTTTGAACAAACTTCAATAGTCCCTGACCTGACCATAAGCGCCTGACTGGAACTGAAATACCACTTGAACCCTCTCCCTTGAACCTGATGGACTCTGACTTCTGACTGGCTGACTCTGGCTCGCTCACACCTGGCGCGCCGGGATATTCTCCAACCTTTGAAAGATGGT
>CALBTX010000230.1 GCA_937967685.1 uncultured Bacillaceae bacterium
ATTTGACAGCCAATTTCGTTTTGGACATCGCTTTTGCAGTCTCATCCAGGGAAAAACCCTCTATAAACCGCAAATAGATGACCGTTCGGTCATTGATAGACATTTGTTGTAAACACCGTAAAATTTCCTCCTGTAAATGGTGACTCAACGCTTCGTCTTCAGCAGAAGGAAAGCGAGGGCTCAAGCGATCGATGTCATCGTCTTCGACCAAAACATGTCGGCGCTGCTTTTTCAGTTGACGCAGATGATCAATCACCACTCGGCGGCCGATAGCAAACAACCACGTCTTAAACTGGGATTTTCCTTTAAAACTGGCCAAATGGCGGGCCATTTTAAACATAATGTCCTGAGTGATCTCCTCCGCCTGATGGTAATCACCGATCTGAAGATAGGCGTATTGAAATAATGGCCCAACATAACGGTCATGCAAGGTTCGCCACGCTTCGTCATCTCCGTCCAAGGCCTGTTGGACCAATTTTTCATCTTCCACCTCTTCCACCTCTCTTTCGCTTGCATTAGACGTTCAGTCAATACAAAAGTATCGGGGAACACCTAGGGAGCTGATGAGAATCCAATTTTCCGGGCGAAAAAACGAAAAATAAAAAGCAGCCCCGATAAGCTGCTTTGACGACCACACCGACCACATCCTTCATTGCGGCCATTTGATGCTACTCATTTGGCTGACTTTAATCGACTGTAGATATATCGTTGTTCATTAATTGCCGCAATTGGCACAGCGACCAGAACATCCGCCGCTGCCGCAACCGCCGGCCGCACCCTCATCAAAAAAGGGGTTGCCCGTGGGCACTTTGATCGTTGTCGAAACGGAGTAGGCAATGATTTTACTGATTTCGGCCAGCATGGCAGCCAATTCATTCTCCGCGTCCTTAAACCGGGCGACTTTTTCATTCATATCTAAACTGCGCTTCATTTCGCGCACTTCTCGTCTGATACGTTGATAATCCGGATGGTATTTGCCAAATCGTTCCACGTCTTCGAAGGACTCTTTTTTCCGGTTAAAATCCCGAATGAGACGTTGAGCCTCAGCATCCTGCTCCATCTCGGCTTTGCACATCCGATAACGTTTCACTTCTTCCGAGTGGAGAATCAACCGGTTCAATTCGTCTGTCTCTTCCAGAATGGCCTCTAGATCAATGGTCGCGATCAAGAAGATCCACCTCCATATCCCTCATTGTACCATGTTTAGTCCAATTCGGGAAACAACAGCTGGAGCCGGACGATATCGGCCAGAACGTGTTTCTTATTCTGCCTGTCCTGAACGGTCCACCGGCCGTTTTCGACAAAGGATTGCTCAGGTTGGATACAAATAATGTTTCCCTCTTTGTCTTCCACTTTGAGCAGCAGATCATGTTCAATCGCCTGATTTAAAATGTCTCGCTTCGTCTTCTCATGATAAGCACCGAAATGTTTGGTCCACATTTCGGGAATCTCTTGCCAGGCGGGGATCGCTTCCGTCAATTCCGGAAAAACGCTTTCTACTTTATAGGCCGCCTGACGATCTTCTTCATGCAAAATGAGAACAGGCGGAATGTCCTCCTGCTGACTGTCTTCCTCCTCCCGCGGTAAACTGACTTTCAATCCCCGTCCCTCAAAAACGGAACACAGTGCCTCTTTCTGTGAAAGGGGCACGCTGAACGTACGCTCATTCAATTTTTCCAGGCGAAGAGACTGTGCCTCCGGCCATTGTCTGAAAGCTGCGGCCACATGCGGATCATCGAAGGCGATTAACGTTTGGTCCGTGATGGTGATTTTTTGTTGTGCCCGTTGCAAACCGGACAACTTCTGTGTCAATGAGTCTGCCAGCGGGGTGGACAATTGTTCTGCCAACCATGCCAGCCAATCGGCCAGACTCCCCCCATTTTCCAAAAAATGTCGGGTCCTCTGTTCGGACAAACGAAAGACGAGCATGTGTTCCCAGTTTGGCAGTTCAAACAACTCCGTGATCCGCCAAATCGTGTCGATAGGAATCGATGCGGGCGCATACAACTCCAGATTCGGTTGAAGCCACATCTTTGCCTCCTGTTCATTATCACTCTGAAAACGCCAGGCTTTCTCACCCCGTTCAGTCTCACCGTAGGCCAACAGACCGAGAGCAGACAGGGGATCCAGTAATTCCCGTTCGATCTGTTCCTGCATGTCGGGGATGGAAGGGAGGTCATAATGTTCCTCCCAGCGCTCAACAAACGAAAGCACATACGTCCAATCTTGTTTCCCCCGCCTGCGGCACGCCTCATACCAATCGAGCATATCCTTCTGGTAACGAGCCAGCCACACAGCGGAAGGTTTGTAACAGCGGAACCAATAGGTGATAAAAGCGGCACTCAGCTGTTCCCGTGTGGCATCCATCCAGCGGCGGACATGATGCACATCGAGCACGGTGTGATCTTGGTGCCAGCGAATCAATTTGTGGCGTGTCAAAAAATCCAGCAGCAAAGCCAGATGAGACGAGTACGTGCTGCTGGCGGAAATGGGCAATGAACACCGGTCCAAGACCGTTCTGCGCTCTGGTAATTTTTCTTCCCATCGGCGAATGAACCGTTTATGAATCGTTCGCTTTCTTGTTAAGGGCACTTTTCTTTGCGGCTGATGGCGCCAGTCATCAAGCATCAGCAACAGATCGACATAAACAGGCGGTTTAAGTTCTCCCGCTAGACGCACGTTATCCGTACAAACATCCCCTTCAGCGAATCCTTTTTCTTTGAGCATGATCCGGTATATTTTCCCAGCGAGATCTTCCGGTAAAAAATAGGCCACTTCCCCCCATTGGCGACGCAAAGTATAAAGCAAACCTTTGCGCCTGAGACCGGTTAAACCGAGGCGAAATAAGTTTGGTTTCAATTGACCCGCTTCTTGTTGCAGGTGGCGATAAGTGAGGCAATGATCTTCCACTTGAAAAATAAAATAGCGGAGCACATTTTTTTCGTAGGTTGAAAGCATATCGTATAAGATGTGCAACCGCGTATCGTCCAGAAGAACTTCCGCCAACTGATCGCGCAACCGCTGGGCGTTGTCCCCGTCCTGAACAGCGGCAGCACTTCGTGCATCACTGCCTGACCGGGAGTGGCCATCTGTCGACAGAAAGCGGGTCACTTCTTTCAGCAGGGCTGAAAGCACAGGCTTGGACAAGTCGGCAAGCACATCAGCCACATTTCGCATGGTGCAAACACCTCTAACTCTCCATCAATTGATAACGGTAACCTTGTTCCACCAGAAAGAGCTGTCTTTTGGCCGCATACTCCTCGTCTTCCGAATCTTTGGTGACAATGTGGTAAAAATAAGCTTCATTTTCTCCTTCTTTCGGTCTTAAGATGCGTCCCAGTCTTTGCGCTTCTTCCTGTCTGGAACCGAATGCGCCCGAAATTTGAATGGCCACTTCGGCATCGGGTAAATCGATAGCAAAGTTGGCCACTTTGGAGACGGCCAAGACGGGAATATCCCCTTGACGAAAGCGTTCAAACAATACTTCCCGTTTTTCCTGTTTCATTTTACCCGTGATCACCGGAATGTCCAGCAGCATCCCCAGCGCTTCCAATTGGCGAACATACTGTCCGATGATCAGCACGGCAGCCCCTTCATGTTTGGCCAACAGTTGCTTGACGATCTCCACCTTGTGCGGATTTTCTTGCGCCAATCTCATTCGCTGCCGTTTAGGCAAGGTGTAATATCGCTGTCTCAAAGCGTCGTCAAAATCCACCTTGACTTCTGTACAAAACGCCGTGGCGATGAACCCTTCGGATTCGAGTTTTTTCCAGGGCAAGTCATATCTTTTGGGACCGATTAAACTGAACACATCTTCCGCTCTGCCGTCTTCCCTGACTAAAGTGGCCGTCAAACCCAACCGGCGGGTCGACTGTATGGAGGCGGTGGCTCGAAAGACCGGCGCCGGCAAAAGATGAACTTCATCATAAATAATCAGTCCCCAGTTCCGTTTTTGAAACAAGTGCATGTGCACAAACGCATCCGTTGGACTGGCCCTATGGGTCAGCACCTGATAGGTGGCAATCGTCACCGGGCGGATTTGTTTCAGCTCGCCCGTGTACTCTCCTATAAGTTCAGCGGAAAGATCCGTTTTTTCAAGCAGTTCCCGTTTCCATTGTTTCACCGCTGTCACATTGGGCGTTAAAATGAGCGCGGCGCATTGTTGATCGATGATGGCCGCCAGACCGATCACCGTTTTTCCTGCACCGCAAGGCAGCACAAGCACGCCGTGTCCGCCGGCGAGCGCCCCTTTGCCTTGAAAAGCATCAAGCGCTTCACGTTGGTATGGACGCAGTTGAAACGGCCGGCCGTTCGGCAAAGTATGTCGGAAAGAGAGGGTCAGTTGATCTCCGTCTCGGTAACCTGCTTCATCTTGCACCGGGTAACCGAGGCGAATACATTGCTGTTTCAAATCTCCCCTGTGTTCCGGCCGAACGTTCACGGCCCAGAAGCGCTTCCCTGTTTCAGTCGTCGCAAAAATGTCCCCGTCGAAAAAACCGGTCAGCGCCGGATAACGGGTTAACTCATCCAACGCGCCTTTTTCGCGGGAGACCAGCAACAGTTCGCCGTCCGCCCCCCTCGTTAACTGATAGCGCCCAAGTTGACTCATTTCTTCCACAATAGACTGTTGTACTGCATATGCTATAGGGAATTTGGCATACTGGTGAAGAACGCGCAAAACCTGTTCGGAACTCCAACCGCTTGCCGCCGCGTTCCATAAAGATAATGGCGTCAATCGATACGTATGGATATATTCCGGGCTTTTAACAAGCTCGGCAAAACCGTGCAGCCGTTCGCGAACTTCAGCATATAACGGATGATTGACTTCCAAATACACCGTCCGGTCACTTTGGACAACTAAAGGGCGCTCCGGATCGTAATCCATGACTTAAACTCCTTCACTCATTTAATGTTATTATAGCTTAAATAAACGCTCTCATTCACAGCGGGGAACGGATGCTCGTTTTACTGACGTTCAAGTCTTGCGGATGCTTATGCCAAATGTATCATCAGCTAGGTTTGCAGGCCATCATTGATTGAAAAGGAGACGTGTCAAATGATGACGCTTGATCTTGTCACGACTTATTCCGGGACGATTAAAAACAGACTGGAGAAGATCAAAAAAAGAGGGGGAACGGAAACGTTTACCGACAGCAAATATACGTATGTTCTGCTTGCTACAGGTGAACGTCCGACGGGGGGTTACGGCATTGAAGTGGTCGATGCCAAAGAAGTGCACCTAGAAAGCGGGAGTTATATCCAGATCACGGCCAAAGAAATTCGACCCAAACCGGGAGATGTGCTCATCCAAGTACTGACGTACCCGACAGCGGTGTACCGCCTGCCGAAAACGCACCTTCCGGTCAAGGTCAAATGGGTTCATTAATCACGAACAAACAACGATTTCTGGTTGGTCATATAAGACGGATAACTGCCTAAGAGACGCACTTGACAACCGAGTGCTTCCAGCTCGGCCATCGCCCCCGGCAACAGCACGCCATCCATTAATTGATCAACATCAATAAAAAAATAATAGTTTCCCAGTTTCTTTTTCGTCGGCCGAGATTCAATGCGGGTCAAATTAATTTTGCGCCAGGCAAAAGCGGCCAGCACTTGATGCAAGGTACCCGCCCCCTGATTTTCAGGCAAAGTCACCATCAAGGTTGTCTTATGTTCTCCGCTTTCGGGAAGCTCCAGCGCATTCCCGCATAGCACAAAACGGGTGATGTTGTTTTCGTAATCTTGAATACAGCTTTCAACTTCAATCAGGCCATACAAATCCCGGGCTGAGCGGGAGCCGATGGCGGCATACGGTTTGTCTTCATTTTCCCTTACGGTTTGGCAGGCATTGGCCGTGCTTTTCGTTTCCACGATTTGGACGTGCGGCAAATTTTTTTTGATGTACCGGCGGCATTGAGCAATCGCCTGGGGATGGGAAAACAGTTTTTCAATTTGATGCAGCTGTAGACCTTCCTGGCGGACGTATAACGTTTGGGAAATAGGGACATTCACTTCCGCTTGGATGGGCAAATCCACTTCATGGGCGAGCATATCCAGCGTCAAGTTGACGGAACCTTCGATCGAGTTTTCGATGGGCACCACGCAGGCATCTGCCGTTTGTTCATCGGTGGCCCATAAACAATCCGATATTGAAGGATATGGCATTAACTCAATCCCCGGATCATTATCAAACAGAAAGTCAGCCGCTTCCTCGGTATACGTTCCGCGGGGCCCCAGATAAGCGATTTTCTTTTTCTTGATCATCTTGAAACTCCTATCCGCATTTTGTTCAATAACGGATATTATGTCATGTTTAAGCTCATCATTCAAGTCAATTTCATACCATTTTGAAAAAATATCGGTTTGCTCCCTTAAACGCGGGCCTGATCAAACATGTTCACCGTGACCCCTCTGTGATCAATGTTCAATTCACGCAATTCGAACGTATAAGGTTGGCGACTGAAAAAGTCCTGCAAATACGGCTTGATGCTCGACACACGATCACGGTGACATAAGGCAAGCAATGTCGGGCCCGCTCCCGATAACACCGCCCCATAAGCCCCCTGGTTTGTAATGTCGGCGATAATTTCCTGCATGCCGGGAATGAATGCGGTGCGATACGGTTGATGAATGCGGTCCTTCAATGCGGTTGTTAATTTTTCAAGATCACCCGTCACCAAACTGGCCACTAGTAAAGCACTGCGGCTAATGTTAAAAACAACGTCTTTGCCGGCATATCGGTCGGGAAGGGCCTTCCTCGCTTTATCCGTTGATAACGTGAACTCCGGAATGATCGCGATCACCCGCAACGCTTCCGGCGGCCGGACGCAGAGGTGTTCAACGTTCTCTCCATCCCAGGCAGCCACCACGATGTTGCCAAAAAAAGAAGCGCCGACATTATCCGGATGGCCTTCCATCTCTGTCGCCATCCGGTATAATTCCTGTGTGGAAAAAGGGTCTGCCAACAGCTTATTGGCCGCCGTCAAACCGGCCACGATCGCTGAAGCACTGCTCCCCAATCCTCTTGTCAAAGGAATATTGTTCTCAACTTCCATCAGCAATGGGGGCATCCTCTGACCGACCCGCTCATACAGGCAAGCCATCGTTTTATAAATTAAATTGTCTTCATTTAACGGCACTTCATCAGAACCCAGACCGGCATAGCTGATCCGCGTCTGTTGGGCTTCCGAAATACGCAATGTTAAATAAAGTTCGAAAGCCATGCCGATCGAATCAAAACCTGGTCCCAAATTGGCCGTGCTGGCCGGGACTTTGACCTCCAACTGTTTGATCATAACTTCACCTTTCCTCTGATTAATCAAAGATAAAAAATCCATCGCTTAATTCGTTCCATAGCTTATAGCTCTAATTCAATTGCTTATAGATCTAGTTCAATGGCTGATAGCTCTCGTTTCAATGGCT